>JANWYX010000243.1 GCA_025055055.1 Caldilinea sp.
ATCTGTTTTCTAGCTCGCTCATAAATCCTGCAGTCCTTACTGAAGCAGTCCTTACTCTGAAATTGTATATGACTATCTAGCTCGAAGCTGTCGTATTGCATCAGAGCCGCCGTGTCACGCCGGAGGCGACGAATTGCATAAGATGTGGTCGAAAGCCGTTGGCTACGACCTTAACCTGACCTATTTTACTACAGGACTTTTTTCTCGATGAGTTTCGATGCAGTCGGATTGCGCAAAGTTGTGATCGTGGCTCCGACCAGTGCAGAGGCCATCGCAAGCCCAAACAGGGCCGTCAGCCCCCACCATTGCAAGGCGAAGCCCAGCGTCCATACACCTATGCCGTTGCCCAGGTCAAAGCCCAAATAGAAGGTTGAGATCGCCTGCCCGCGCAGCGCTGTTGGCATCTGACGCACGTGTAGTGCAATTAGCAGTGGATGCAAGACGCCGCCGCCTGCGGCTACCAGCGCCGTCGCTGCCAAAAAGGTAGGCA
Organism: Caldilinea sp.; assembly: GCA_025055055.1. Lineage (GTDB taxonomy): Bacteria > Chloroflexota > Anaerolineae > Caldilineales > Caldilineaceae > Caldilinea. The sequence continues at coordinate 491 of JANWYX010000243.1, forward strand.
ACGAAGCCGTAAACGCAAACAAGCCCAGCCCCAACGCCATAACGCTAAATCCAGAAAACAGGAGCAGTCGCTCTCGCCCCCTGTCCTGCCAGGGCGCCGTCAGCAGGCGCGTCAGCACGATCGCCAGGCCATACACTGCATAAAGAACGCCCACCGGCTGGACATCTCGGCGCAGCGCCAGCAGCGGTAAAAATTGCAGCCACACACCAAAACCGACGCCCATCAGCGCGGCCAAAAGCCATGCACGTCGAATCTCTCTGGGTAGAATCCAGAAGCGCAGGACTGCAGCAGGCTCTTGCACGGCGATTGGACGCTCGCCAAAACGGAGCGCCATCAACCCACAGAGGGCAGCGGCGAGAGCGGCGGCGAGGAAGACTTGCTCTGAGGTGGCGCGCCTCAGCGCCAGATCGACGGCGGCGGGCGTCATCGTCATGGCCAAGTTGGCGGCGATGCCGAAGCGGGCGATGGCGGCTCCCTGTCGTGTAGGCTGCGCCAGGTCGGTGATGCGTGCGGTGGCCGCCGTGGTGACCGCTACGTAGCCCAGAGCCTGTAAGGTGCGCGCGGCCATGAGCCAGAGCACGTGGGCGCTCGCCAACACAGCCAGCACGCCGACGACGAAGCTCAGCACGCCGGCCCAGATAACGGTACGGCGCCCTAAGCGGTCGGCGGCCAGTCCGGCCAGCGGTCTGCCTACCAGCGCGGCTACGCCGAACGTCCCCAGCACCAGCCCCACCTGCCAGTCCGCCAGCCCCGCCTTCACCAGAAAGGGAGGCAGCGGCACAAGCAGCATGTAGAACGCCACAAAAAAGAGCAGGGTGGCGACGAAGACGCGGGCGGGTTCGGCCATCAGCGGGATTGGACCAGGCGTCGAAGGCGAGGATGGCCGGCCTTCCCTTCGACGCCCGCCGTCTAGGTTCAATCGCCCACCAGAGCGGTGACGAAACTCACCGGATCGAAGTAGGCGAAGTCGTCGATCTTCTCACCGGTGCCGACGAAGCGGACGGGCACGCCCAGTTCGCGTTTGATGTTGAGGATGGCGCCGCCCTTGCTGGTGCCGTCCAGCTTGGTGAGGATGATGCCGGTGACGCCGGCCGAATCTTTGAACGCCCGCGCCTGGGAAATGGCGTTCTGGCCGGTGGAGGCGTCGAGCACAAGCAGAGTCTCATGGGGCGCTTTGTGCACCTGTTTGGCGGCGACCGTGCGCATCTTCTCCAGCTCTTTCATGAGGTTGTACTTGGTTTGCAAGCGTCCTGCCGTGTCCACGATCAGCAGGTCGGCCTTGCGGCTCTCCTGGCTGGCGCGAATGGCGTCGAAGACAACTGCGCCGGGGTCGGAGCCGGGCGCCTGCGCGATGACTTCAACGCCGGCGCGCTCTCCCCAAATTTTGAGCTGGTCGATGGCGGCGGCGCGAAAGGTGTCGGCGGCAGCGAGCACGACTTTCTTGCCCCGGCGTTTGTAGTAGGCCGCCATCTTGCCGATGCTGGTCGTCTTGCCCGACCCGTTGACGCCGACGACGAAGACGACGGTGAGGATGCGCGGCTCCTCGATGTGCAGGGGTTCGTCGGTCTGGAGGAGCTTCACCATCTCCTGTTTGAGCACGAGATAGGCGTCTTTGGCGGCCTTGATGTGTTCTCGTTCCACACGAGCACGCGTGGCGGCGAGCAGCTCGTGCGTGGTCGCTGCGCCGACGTCGCCCATGATCAGGATGTCCTCCAGCTCCTCCCATAGTTCTGGAGTGATCTCGTTTTCTTGAAAAATCGAACCGATGCGTCCTAGGATGCCGGCGCGCGTTTTCTGCAGACTCTGCTCCAGCTTGAGGTCGTCTTGGGTCTTTTCTTCTTGCTTTTTGCCAAACAGTTTGCTGAACACGTCTTGGCTCCACCGAATTGTATAACGGCGCGTCTTTTGTCATTTAAAGGATAGTGACCGGCCTACGTCTGAGGCGCAGGCCGACTACTAAAGACAGTGTACCACACTACCGCATCAGCAGCGGCAAATAGCTGTTCGACGGCAGTCTTTCGCCGACGAACATATCGATGCCTGCCGTCGTCTGGCCGGCACGCACCTCGATGTTCGCCGCCTGATAGAGATCGATCAAGCCAGGCGGCAGGCCGAAGCACGCCAGCAACCCGCCCGGGAATCTTCCTCCAGGCCCGGTGCAAAGGCGATAGGAGCCTGCTCGAAGGCCGCCGAGCCGGTAACGTCCATCCTGATCGGTGATTGCGCGCTGAATTAGTGGGAAAAGCGTGCCATATGCATGATCTGCGCCTGGATTCTGTATGACATACCACGCATATACGTTGAAGCGAGCCGCCGGCCTGTTCTTGTCTGCCATAACCTGCCCTGTGATCCAGCCGCCGGGTTTGAGTTCGATATCTACATCCATTCGTTGCTGGCTTGCCTTCAAAGAGACTAACGAGGCATCTACCGGAGAGATGCGATCTGAGTAAAATGTCGTCGCGTAAATTTCTAGTGGATCGACGACGCCAATGCGATATATTCCTTCTGTTAACCCTCTAAAAAAGTAACGGCCCTCGGCGTCAGCCTGGAGCTCGATCAGCGGGAGCTCCATATCAGACGAAGCGTACAAAGAAACCCTGACGGATGGCAACGGCCGCCCCTCGGCCCGAATTTGACCGCCGATCGCTGCATCAAACATTCCTGTCTCGCCTAGATCGATGTTGATGTTGTCTATCACGGCGCCGGAGGTGATCGTGATTGGGGTCGCCTGCTCTGGATCATAGCGACCTGCACCTTCACCGTAATAGGCGCTGAAAGTCATGTGGTTCAATTGACCTTCGACCCGCAGGCGGTAGATGCCCGGCGGAATTCCGGAGACTCGATAAATGCCGGTCGTCGGGTCATAGTGGCTATACCCGAGGGGAAACCACCATGAAGGGGGAGGAGTGCCCAACAGTTGGACATAGGCGTTGTCGGGTTTCTCGTCTCCAAGGACGCTTAGTTTACCGCCGATAGCGCCGCCCAGGCTTAATCTCGCATCCACATCCAGGCGCTTTTCGTACCGATTCACTGTGACCACCGTAGCGTCGGAATACGAGACCGAGTCATCGTAAAATTCGCCAAGATAGGGGCCTCCTAAGTCAACAAAGAGCAGAACATATTTTCCTGGCCGCAGCCATCGAAATTCATAGCGCCCCGCTGCATCGGTTCGCGTCATAGCGCTGTATTGTGAAGATTCAGAGGAGTTTCTGCTGAACAGATGAACTAAGATGCCTTCCAACGCAGAGCCGGCCAATGAGCGCACGACGCCGCCGATCGTTGCGCTGTCCCCTTCTACACCGAATGCAAGGTCAATGTTCGTTGTGGTGAGGCCCTCGGTGACCGTGATAGGCCAGGCATAGTCGATGGACGAATAAACGTCGGGATAGCAAAGCGTTGGATACGATTCGGATGGTTTGCCGCCTGCGCTATCCCAAAAGACGGTATATGCGCATATTGCATAAACGCCAGGCTGAAGGCCAGGAAAGCTGTAAACGCCGGAACCTTCAATCCAGAGGGAGGCGACAGTTTGCCACTCCTCCTGAACGCGTGCATGGACATCAATGCGACTGGACTGAACAAAACCGCTGACGACATAGCTGATTTGGCCCTGAATGGCACCAGCCTTGGGCATTGCTACATTCAGGTTGGTCACATTCGAGCCTGCCACGGCGATTGGCGTTGCGCTTTGCAATGTCAAAGCGTTGGAGTAGAAGGTCTGAGCGTAAATGGCGGATTGGTCTCTAAAGGAAAGAGCGTATGTGCCTGCAGGCAGCACTCCGAAGCGGTAAGCCCCGTGGGTGTCTGTGCGCGTGGAGCGCCAATATGCATAATAACCGTTAGAATCGCGTCGGTAAAGAGTTACATCGATGCCGGAGAGCGGCGCGCCGCTTGAATCGGTGACGCTGCCGGAGATGCTGCCGGGTGCATCTGGGGCGAGAGGAGGAGACTGCGCAAGAGCTGAATCGAAGGCGCCAAATCCACAGAACATGGCCAACAAAAGGCTCGCAGCGAGAAGAAATGCGGTCGCCGGAAATATCTTGGGCTGCATAATGCCTCCGTGAGCATATTCTCTTGGCAACAACCTTAACAACCGGCTTGTGTGAAAATCGATTCTTATCGTTGATTCAGCTCGCGCTGCGCAAGCAGCTCAAGCAGCCGCGTCAGCACTTCCTCGCGGTCGTCGCCGATGAGCGCCAGCGCCAGTTGCGCCGTGAGCAGCCCATATTTGACGCCGACGTCGTAGCGGCTGCCCGCCAACTCGAGCGCAAGGTACTTTTCGCGCTGCGCCAGCTCCACCAGCGCGGCGGAGAGCGTGTAGCCGCGCTCCGGGTGGTCGGCGGGCGCGCCGGCGGCGATCTGCGCGTCGAGGATGTTCATCACCGTAGGTGTCAGCACATGCATTCCGAAGAAGCAGAGATAGTAGCCGGCGCGCAATCCGGGAACAATCAAGCGCTGTTCCGCCTGCGTGGGCGTGGGCTTTTCGATGACGGCGTCGATCTCATAGAGGCCGGCGGCGCCAGGTACGCGACGACCGCCTACCGCGCCGTAATAGGGGAGCAGGCTCTCACGCGTCGGCTGCACGGCGGAGATGGCGCACTCCTGCGCTTCCGCCATCGCTACCAGCGCCTGTGCGCAACGCTGTGCGCCGTTGCTCACATAGAGGTGGTCGCCTACGAGGTGCAGAAAAGGGTCGCGGCCGACGAATTCGCGCGCACAGAAGACGGCGTGACCATGGCCCAACGGTTCAGGCTGGTGCACAAAGACGAGCCGCCGCGCATGATCGCCCGCCACCTGCGCATACGCTTGCTCATCGCCCGGCCGCACCACAACGGCGATCTCGTCGATGCCGGCCGATAGCACTTCTTCGATCAGGATGGACAGCACAGATTTCTCCGCGCCGTCGCGGTCGATCAGCGTCTGCAGCGGCAAGGTGCGCTGCCTGCGCCCTGCGGCGGTGATGATAGCTTTTTTGATGTGCATCCTCTTGCATCCTTGCTTGTTGATGGCCGGCTTAGATGTTTGGTTGCAGCGTGTTGCATGTCCCGTCTTGGACAGGTGTCTTTCGATCGGGCGCCGAAAGAGCGTAGCTGCTATGCCCGCCCCACCACCAGCACGACGTTGTGTCCGCCAAAACCGAAGGCGTTGACGATGGCCGCGCGCGCATCCACCCGTTCGGCCTGATTGCCGACGATGTGCAGGTCGATCTCCGGGTCGGGCGTGTAGTTGATGGTCGGCGGGACAACGCCCTCACACAGCGTGCACACGGCGGCGACCAGCGACTGTGCGCCGGCCGCGCCAAAGCTGTGGCCGATCATGCTTTTGATGCTGGTGATAAAGAGTCTATCCGCCCAATCGCCGAAGGCGCGACGCAAGGCGAGCGCCTCGGCCACGTCGTTGAGCGGCGTGCCGGTGCCATGCGCGTAGACGACATCAATTTTTTCCGGCGCAATGCGCGCCTGCTGCAGTGCGCCGACAATGGCGCGCACGGCGCCGTCCGACTGGGGGTCGGGCGCCGTGACGTGATAGGCGTCGCCGGTCAATTTGCCGCCCAGCACTTCGGCGTAGAGTTTCGCCCCGCGGCGCCGCGCGTGCTCTTCCGTTTCCAACACGACCGCCGCCGCCCCCTCCGCAGCCACCAAGCCGTCCCGGTCGATCGAAAAGGGGCGACAGGCACGCTCTGGCTCGTCTGTGCGGCTCGACATGGCGCCCATACGCCCGAACGCAGCAAGGGTGATCGGCGTAATCGAGGATTCGACGCCGCCGGCGATGAAGACATCCGCCTCCCCTCGTTGTAAAAAGTGATACGCCTCCAGCACCGAGTAGTGTCCGCTGGCGCAGGCCAGTGTGTGCGTCATCGCCGGCCCCTGCGCTCCGAGTTCAATGGCGACCGCAGCGCTGACTTCATGCGTCAGCATGTGCATCAAGCTCAGAGGCTCAAGCACATCCCATCCCTGGCGCGCCATAGCCATGATGGAATGCTCCACCATCGCCAGGCCGGCGCCGCCGGTGGCCATAAAGACGCCGACGCGCTCGCAGTTGTCGGCGTCGATCGTCAGCCCGGCGTCGGCGACCGCCTGCTGCGCCACCGTGAGCGCAAACTGTGTCGCCCGCGGCCAGCGCTCGATCCCTTGTTTCGAGGGTGGCGGCGCGTAGTCTTTCACCTCGCAGGCGATGGAGTAAGGCATCTCGCCGGGGTCAAAGGCCGTAACGCGCGCTGCCCCCGATTTTCCGGCCACAAGGTTTCGCCAGTAGTGCGCCACGTCGTTTCCAATCGGCGTGACGGCGCCCATCCCGGTGATGAAGACTCGCGTCATGGCTCCTCCTCGCCGGTACGATGACCGGCCTATTGCATTGCTTGCATTGCAAATTGATGCGCCTTGTATTCTACCGATTCTCCTTATTTTCGTGAAGGAGCGAGGGAGCGCGCACCGTGGATCCACCGATTCGGCGGATCCTTCGATTCGTCAATTCCGTCTATTTTGTTCTGTCGGCGTACACTAGGAGAATGCGTCTGTCATCCGCTTTTATCCGCAATATTCGCAACACCTTTGGTGAAAAGGGCGAACATTTTCTGCAAGAGCTGCCTGCTCTTCTCGACGCATGCGCCCAACGCTGGCAGCTGACATTAGGGCCTCCTTTTGACAATCTTTCATACAATTACGTGGCGCCGGCTGTGCGCGCAGACGAAGAGGAGGTGGTGTTGAAGCTGGGCGTTCCTCACCGGGAGCTGTGGTCGGAAATCGAGGCGCTGACCTTCTTTGCAGGCCGCGGTTGTGTTCGGCTGTTCGATGCCGATGCGGTGTGCGGCGCTTTGTTGTTAGAGCGTCTACGACCGGGGCATGGGCTGCGCACCTTGGTCGAAAAGGCTGATGATCTGGCCACCGCCGTCATTGCCGAAGTGATGGAGGCGCTTTGGCATCCTGCGCCCTCCGAGCATACGATGCTGACGATCGAGGCGTGGGCGCGCGAGTTGGAGACGCTGCGCCCTGCCTTCGACGGCGGCTGTGGGCCATTCCCACCCCATTTGGTCGAGGCGGCCGAACACCTTTTTCCGGAGCTGTTGGCCTCGAGCGGCCCGGCGGTGGTGCTGCACGGAGATCTTCATCACGAGAACATCCTGGCGACAGGAGAGGGCGGCTGGCTTGCCATCGACCCCAAAGGCGTGATCGGCGAGCGCGAGTTCGAGGCGTACGCCATGCTGCGCAATCCTCTGGGTTGGCCTTTGGCGCAGCCCAACCCTGCGCGTGTGCTCAAACGGCGCATCGACCGGCTCGCCGAGCGGCTGGGGTTGGATCGCGAGCGCATGCGGCTGTGGGCCGTGGCGCAGTGCGTGCTCTCCGCTTGGTGGGACTACGGCGAGGGCGCAGGAAGAGACTTCGGCGCTAAAAACGATGATCTCCTTATCGCGCAGATTTTGTGGGAGATGGGAGCATAAACGATGGCGTTTGGAGAATATGGAACTTTCACAACATTCTTGCAATCTGCGTAGTTCGGCTGAAAGTCGAACACTCTGAGAGGATCGAGGTGTTGCGCCGGCGGCAACAACCTGCGCGAACAGGCGTCTGACGCAGCGCCTACGAAAAACACCGGCTTTGTTTGCGAATTTTTATCAGTGTTTCAGGCAGATGGACGTCTATAAATAGCGGCAAGCGCGCTTTCGATGGTGGGATAGTTGAATTCAAAACCTTCTTCCTTCAATCGTGTGGAGGTGCAATAGCGGCCGTAGAGGGCAAGCTCTGGATCGGTTTTCAGGATCAACGGTGCAGCCAATCGAATCATCCAGGCCGGCGATGGCAGGCCGATCGGCGCTCCCAACGCTCTACGCAAGGCCCGCATGAATTCGGCGTTGGAAATCGGATTGGGGGCCGTGGCGATGTATACTCCCTGCATTGTTTCGTTGCCGATTGCGCGCAGAAACAATCGATTCATGTCTTCTTCATGCAGCCAACTGATTCCCTGCTTGCCGTTTCCAATCGTTCCACCTAATCCAAGCCTGGCGGCCAGCTCCAACCGGCGCAAGGCGCCGCCTCTTCGGCCCAGGACAAAACTCGTCCGCAAGATCACCCGGCGCATTTCGGGCAGCACCGCGCTGTGATACGCTTCTTCCCATGCCTTGCCGACGAAAGGAGCCAAGCCATAGCCGAGCGAGGACTCTTCTGTGCAGACAATCTCCGGCGGATCGCCGTAGATATGCGCAGTCGACATCTGCACCCAAACCGGCGGCGGCTCCTTGATTTTGCGCAGGGCTCGCCCGATTAGCCGGGTTGACTCCACTCTGGAACGCAGAATTTCGTCGCAATGATCGGGCGTCTTGATGCAATCCACCGAGCGCCCCACCAGGTTGACCACGGCAGCTGCGCCCTCCAGCTCGTCCACCCATGCGCCGAGCGTCTGCACATCCCAATGCGCGTGCCGCCAGTCGCCTCGGATGGACGGCGGGTGTCTTGAGATGATGCATACGTCATAATCGTTGTTTCCGGAAAGAGCGCGAGCCAAATTGAGGCCAAGGAAGCCGGAGCCACCGAAGATGACAACTTTACGCTTTGGTTCTTTACGCCTTGGTTCGAGCATGGGCCTTTCTCTAGTTCCTTGTTTTTCATCTGAAGATGTGCAAAATTTTGCTGTGAGAGGATTGCACTCCAACGGCGTGCAATAAGAAGTCCGGATGGCGTAATGCTTCCCGGATCAGCACCAAGCGCAAAGGCATCGGCGCAGTCATGAAGACGTAGGCCATCGTCTGTATTATTTCGGCAGTGGTTAATGTATTGGACAGATAGCCGCCCCAATAACGCACCGGCAGATGAAAGAACGCTGCAAAGAATTGCTGCAATTGAGCCTCGTTGAGAGAGAGCAGCGTCCGCAAACCAAAGAGATAGAGCTGATGTTTGCGTAGGCGCTCTTGCGGCCATAAGGTTTTCCAGCCCGCCCTGGCCACGGCGGATGGAGAGGCGTTCGGCGCGGCCAGCGCGTGCGCAATCGTCTGCGCCAGCGGCGCCGCAAGCCGCAGTGCTGCGCCGACCTGATAGCCGGAGGCCGGGTGCACCATGCTCGCCGCGCCGCCGTAACCAAGAACCGGCTGGTCGAGATAGGGCACAGGCATGTTCATCGGGAAGAGGCAGTATTCCTCGTGTTCCGCTTCGGCTACGGCGCAGCCCATATGCGCCAGTCGACGATGCAGGCGAGTTTTGAGTAAAGCGAAGGGAACGGCGGGCACATGCGCCAGCGACGTCTCTTCGACAAAATAGCGATCGTTTCCCAGGTCCATCGCATACAAAAAGGTCGGTGGTTCGGTGCGCCGTTCCTTGGCGGTCAGATGGTCGGAGCGATAGTCCATCAACACCAGCTGTCCCGGGCGCACCGGCGGGCGGGTGAAAGCGCCAACCACCCCATAAGCGGCCTGATAAGCGATTTCGCTCGAGAGAGGGCGTCTGACGAAGACGGGCGTATGTCCGCTGGCGTCAACCACAAGCTGTGCCTGCATGAGGCCGCCGTCCTCCAGCGTGATTTCGGCGCGCCTGGCCGTGAACTCAACCAACCTCGCAGACCCGCGGCGCCAGCGCATGCCTGCGCGCAGGCAACGCTCTAGCAGATGCTCTTGCAGCCTGGCGTTGTCGAACAGCCCATAGACCCGCTCCAGCCGTAGCGCTTGCCCTCCTACATACGAGGTGCAATCGCTCCAGCGGTGACCGAGCAAGGCAGTGTACTCCGGAGAAGGCAACTCGTCTTCCCAGATGCCATAGGTGTTGCTCCACGGCGTCGTCGGGTCGGTGGGGGCAACGCCTCCGACGCATAGACCGGCGTCGCACAGTGCTGCGGCCAGCGCCAGCCCGGCAGGCCCTGCGCCGATGACCAGTACATCGGCTTTCATATCACCTGGGCGCCGTCCTCGAGCAACATTTCGGCCGCTTGACGAGGGCCTTTGTGCAATTCATCGAAAGTTTCCGACCGAATATGATCGCCCAGGAAACCGGGCGCATTGCCGACATACGGACCGTGTCCGGATATTTTTCCATCACTGCCAAAGATGTTCGCATAGGCTCTGGATTCTCCTGCAAACCTGCATGTGAGACTCTACGCCTGTTTTGAGGAATACCCTACCCTCCATCGATGGCTCTGTCAAGTGGATCGCGTACGGACAGTTCTCGCTGCAGCGTTAACGCCGGCGCAAAGTTCGGCGCCAGCGCCAGCGAGCGCGCCACCGCCTCTTGCGCTGCCCCGACTTCCCCCAATACCAGGAACGCTCGCGCCCGCCAATAGAACAGCTCCTCGACGCTCTCCGTCTCCTCAAAGACGGCGTCGGTCAATGCCAGAACCTCTTGAGGGCGCCCTTCGGCCACATACGCCTCCAGCGGCGTGAACTGATACCAGAGCATGCGCTCCGGCAAGCCGATCTCCAGCGCCCGCTCGAATGCGGCGACCGCCTCGGCAGTGCGCCCTTGCCGCGTCAGGCTGCTCCCCAGGTTGAACCATGCAAAAACATCGGTTGGGTCAATTTCCAACTCGCTGCGTGCGCGAGCCTCGGCGTCTCTCCACATTTGCTCCGGCTCAAAGCCGTGCGCTGCCAGGATCGCCCGGACGAGCGGCGTGCGTTCGGCAGGATGCACGAGTAGGAAGGTGCGGTTGAAGACCTTCCAGAGTCGGTCGAGGCGGTCATAGCTCATGCGAATGCCGGCGTATGGTTGCGCCGAGATCAGCCCCGTATAGTCGAGCGAATCGTAGAGTGTCCACCGGCCGGCAGCATCATCATAGCCCACCGCCAGCCGATAGTGGCCGATGCCGTCCCCCGGCGCGCGTTCATGCCAGGTTTCGAGCAACACGGGGAAACCGTTGCCGATCAACGTCTTCAAGAGCTTGGCGTTCCCGTTGACGTAAAGCTCGGCGGTGTATCCCTGCGCCCGCGCAAAATCGACCAACTCGGAGGGGCTGACATTTTTGTCGTCGGGCGAGGTGCGCAGGACTGCGCCGATCGCTGCCTGGTCGAGCGGGCTGCCGTAGTAACTCAGGGTCATTGCCAGTGCAGCCGGGCCGCAATTGTTCCAAGTTTGCCATTCATGGCGGACGCCGCTAAGCAAGGCGGACGGCTGCGCCGGCGCGATTGGCAAGGAGGGCGTCGGAACAGGTGTCGCCGTGGGCGTAAAAATCGGCGTCGATATGGGTATAGCCCCGGGCGGAGAAATCATTTCAGAGTGCTGAAGAGGAGTCGAAGAGGCTGAACGTTCGACGAGAGATGCATCGAAGATGGGCGTCGAGGCGGGCAATGCGAGGACGGCAGGTCGAAGCGAAGCAATGCGCGGCGAGGAAAATTGAGCGTCGGACCATAGACCGAGACCGATCACCGTCGCCGCCGCCGTTGCGGTCATGAGCATCGCCCATGTCAGCGCATTGAACGTGGAGGCGTAGAATGGGTTGGCTCCGCCTTTGCGCTTCCGTCTCTGAAATGGAGGGGTGCCCTTCACTCTATGACCCGTAATGTCGAAAGCTCCACCGCCTCTGCACCGTCCATCGTCCGAATCCGCGGCAGCCCATCGAACGTGGGATCGTACAAGACAGCTATCAAACGATAGACGCCGGGAGAAAGTTCCGTCGGCAGCCGCAGGCCATAGCTGCGCGCCATCGTGCGTCCATTGCCTCGACGCCATTCCGTCAGCGGCAAATCTTGCTGCGCTGTCAGCGTTCCGTCGCTGTTGAGCAGTTGCACCGAAAGTTTCAGCGCCCCGACATCGCCAGGTGGCCGCATCCCGACGAGCGCAAAGGTGAGCAGGCCGCCTGGAACGAGCCGTTGTCCTTCCAGCCCGGAGATGCCGTGCAGCAGAAAACCGTTTTCAAACAAGGCGGTAATCCCCGTCTCCACGCGCAGAGCAGGTTGACCGGCGTAAATGAGCAACTGCCAGACGCCCACGCGTTCCTCATATACGCGATCATACGGGCTTTCTGCCAACGCTGCAACCGCAAGGTCGCGGTCGTCCCAGTTGGTTGCAGGCTGCAACGGCAGCAGAATCCGACGCACATCGGCTTCCGCCAGCGCATCGACCGCGGCGCGGGCGCCCGTCTCGTCGTGCGGCGCAGGCGGCAGCACAATATGCTCGACTGCGCCTCGATAATAGTACCACAAAGTTGGATCGGGAAAATTTTGTGCAATGCGCACCTGTTCGGCGGGCAGGCCGGCGGAGAAACGCTCCAGGGCGGCGGCCAGCTCTCGCCAGCCCCGCGTCTTGCTGTAGGCTGGGTCTGCATAGTGGCGATAGAGCGAGAGCGTCATGCCGGCGAGCAGCGCCGCCAACAGGAGCAACGCCGCGCTGCGCAAAAGTGGCTCGCGCAGGCCGGAGAAGCGGCGCCCGTCGAAGGCTGCGGCGACCAACAGGGCGAAGGCCGGCGCGCTGAAGGCGAGGTAGCGCTCATTGAAGATCGGTCGCTCTCGAGCGCTCCACCAGATGATGAGCACGGGCAAGGCGAAATAGCAAATCAGCAGCCAGAGAGAGCGGCGGTCGGTCGATGAGCCTGCGCCGAGGCGGAGGACCGCAATCGCCAGCAGCAGCCCCGCCGCGACCGCCCATGCGGTGCGCTGTTCGGCCGGTATGCTTTCCCCCATCGCAAAAACGCTCAAGGAACGCTGCGCCATCGACCAGAAGTCGGGCGAATCGCCGTTGCCGCCATAGTCGCCGATAATCCCCACGACGCTGAGCAGCCAGGGTAGATAGAGCGCAGCAACGATCATCTGCCACATGAGCCAGCGCGCCAAGCTGCTGCGTGCATTGGGGACAAAGAGCGCCCGCGTCGCCACGAAGAGCGTGAGCGCAACCAGTGCAAAGGCGATGTAGTAGTGCGTGTGCAGCGCCAACCAGGCGACGGCGACGTAGGCCAGCCCCCAGCGACCGCGCTGCCGCTGCAAGGTCTCGACGCCCAGCCACACTGCGGCGACCGTTAACGCCATGCTCATGCTGTACATGCGTCCATCCTGGCTATGCCAGACGGCGTAAGGGCTGAACGTCAGCAGCAGGGTCGCCAAGAACGTCGTCGCTCGCCGGAAGCCCAAGCGCAGCGCCAATCGCAGCGTCAATGCGATAGCCAGAACTCCGAACCAGACCGAAGGAAAGCGTAGGGCAAACTCATCGTCGCCCGCCAGGCTCAGCCATGGCTTCAATACAAAATAGCTACCCACCGGATGCGGCTCCGCCAGCGCAACGGTGGCCTCGATCATGCCGGCGTAGGTGCGCTGCACGAAAAAATAACCGAACGCTTCATCTCCGCGCAGCTCCTGATAGTCCAGCCGATAGACGCGCAGCAAAAAGGCTGCCAGTAGCGCGCCAATTGCAATCAGGCGTGGCAGGTTCTTGAGTAGGTGCAGTTCGCCGCTCCAGGGCGCTCGTGTATCCATCCTCTCCTAAAGCATCGAGTAAAGTATTGAGTGGATGTAATTGTGTGAACGTCTAATTGTGTGAACGCCGACGAAATCAGCCGGCGATTCGAGCAAATTCGGCTTTCACCCGAATGCGTTTCATGAGGCATCCCCGGTCATGGCGGGTTTCTGTTCAATCCGCTCCCGTCCGAATCCACTGTTGCTTCGTCTGTGCAGCGCGTCGAGCACGCCGGTGAACAATAGTACCGCCAGCGTCCCCGCGCCGAGCCAAAGGCCGTTGCGCACGCTCTCCGGCTGATAGCGCAGCTCGATGAGGCTCTTCCCTGCCGGAACGGGGACGCCGAGAAAGCTGAGATTGACGCGCAGCGCTTCGGCGGGCGGAACTGGCGCGCCCTCGGGCCATTCTATAGCTCTCACGCGCCAGCCCGGCATCCAATTTTCACTCACAACCAGTAAGCCTGGCGCTTCGCTTTCCACCGTGACTTCGACCCAGCCAGGCGCCCGTTGCACGATGTGGGCATCAGATGAGGCCTCACTGCGATTCGGCGCCTGCGTTGGCTCAAGCCGGCCTGTTGCAGCGTGCTCCGGCGGCAAGACCGCCTTGCGATCGAGGTCGAAAGCGTGATCGGCCAGCAATTTCACACTGTTTTCATCGTCGGCCACCACCGTCTCATGCACGATCCATGCGCGTGGGTGGCGCTGCTCTAGACGGTGCAAATAGGTGGTGTCTGCGCTCAGAGGGAATTCCGCCAGCAGCATGGAGGGAACGAACAGCTCTCGACGCCATGTCAACACATGTTCGACGCCGGTCAGCCGCCACATGCGGTCCAACGGAAATGCATCGAAGAGACGCGCATAAGTGGCCAGCCGCAGCGGGCTGGCGCCCCAGACGTCCTCCACCCCCACGCGCATGCCGTAGTCTTCATAGACGCGAAATTCGTTGTAGACGCGGCCCGGCGGCGTCTCGGTCTCGCCGAGCGACGTGGTGAACGCACGATTGGCTGCAACTGTCCTGATTGCCTCCACTTCCGGCGCCAGCATCACCTTGCGGGAAGGGCTGAAACGATCAAGATTGGTCGTGAAGTTGGCCCAGAAAAGCGAGGCGAAGATCAGCAGTATTAGCAACTGCGTGCGTTGGCGGCTCCACCCCGGCAGCCGCAGCAACAGTGCAAAGCCCGCCGCCATCCCGATCGCCAGCGTAGCCAACAGCAGAAAGCGCCAGGGGCCAATCGCCGTGCGTCCCGGCAGTTGCCAAATCAGACCAAAGATGTAAACTCCGCCGGTGACCAATCCTGCATAGAGCGTCGCAAGCCAGGCCCGCACCGCCTGCGGCGCCAGGCGCACCGCCAGTAGCCCGTAGCCGGCGAGCACGCTGAGGCCAAACGCCACGAGAAAAGCAGCTCGCTCCTGCCCTCGAAACAAATTGAAGCCCGGCACCAGGTGATAGAAAAGCGGATACAGGAAGCCATTGCCGCCGAAGGAAAGCAAGAGCGCAGCCCCCCCCAGTCCCAGAAAAAAGAAAGCGCCCCAGCGGTGACGCAGCAGCGAAGTAGAATCCTCCTCAGTGTGCCAGTGGCTGCGCAGCGCAGCCGCGCCGACCGCCACAAACGCCAACCCGAGCCCCACCACGCCGATGTACAGGGGCGAGTAGTAGGTCAACACGCCGGGCAGCAGCAACTGCCAGCTATCTTGCAGCGGAAAGCCGCCGCTGACAAAGGCATAGTCTACGCTGGCGCGTACGCTCAGCTGCATATACTCCAGACTCGGCAGAAGCTGCGGCGCACTCAATCCTGCGGCGACCGCTGCAGCCAGCAGCGCGCCCGCAGCCGTAACACCCATCTCCCCGGCGTTGTGCGTCTGACGCCGGCGCGCCGTACTCAGAAAGAGCAGCCATGCCCCGGCCGCATAGAGCGTATATAGAAAAGTCTGGGCATGGCCGCCCAGAAAGCTTACCGACGCTGCAATCCCCACGGCGCTCCACCGCCGCCAGCATCGGGGCGACTCCACGGCGCGCAACATCAGCCACAAGAGCAGCGGCAGCCAGATCGCCGTGCGCAACACGGCAAGTTGCGCCACCGGATAGCCCGTCAGGTAGCCCGAAAAGGCAAAACTGACGCCTGCAACCAGACCGGCGTCATGGCGCCGCGTCAGTCGCTCCGCCAGCAGATAAGTGAAAAAGCCGGCCAGCGCCACCTGCAAAATGGCCTCGACCTGTAAAAAATAGAGGCGCGCGGCCGCGCCGTCGAAGGGCAACGTCAGCGCCAGCAGCAGGCTGCCGATCGGATAGAAGACGGCCGCCTGCACGTCGGCCAGAAAAGGGTGGCCGCTGTAAGTGTAGGGATTCCACACCGGCAGCCGTGCGTTTTGCATCTCTTGTTGAAGAAATAGACTAAAAGGCAGAAAATGATGGGTGAAATCGCCGTCAGGGAAGGTGCGCAGCCCCAGCAGCACCGGCGCGTAGAAGAACGCCGCCAGGCCCAGAAAGAGGAGCAGCGCCTGGATTTTTCGCCGATGCAGAAAACGAGAAGCAGAGGACAAGGCTTTCACAGGTTAAGGCTGCCTCACCACGCGCACGGCGCCTAACAAGACGAAATCCGGCCCATCGATGGTGATCAGGCGGGCTCCCTCGTCATCGGGATTATAGAGGCCTGCGATAAGCGAATAGTCGCCTTCGGGCATGTTTTCCGGCACGAGCACGCCTGCGCGTTCCACCAACTCTTCGCGCGCAGGCAACGCGCTGAAGACCGTGTAGTTGTCGTCGGGGCCGGTGTCGAGCAGGGCAAGCGGGATGTTTTGACCGCTGAGCAGCTGCACAAACCAACGCAGATTTTGGTCGGTCGGCGCTTCCAGCCGATAGCGAATTTCGATCGGGATCGGTTTGCCGGCGGTCGCTACCGAAGGCGAGCGCACGGAAAGGATGGTGACCTGTTCGGCGCGGCGACCGAGCAGCGCCTGGTTGATCGGCCGCTCCTCGATGCCGCCCAGGCGCACACCGGTGGCGTATTGCAGCAGGCGATAATCTTCGTACCACGTGTCGACTGCCTTGAAGGCGTTTTCGGCCAGCCATCGCTCCAGCGTGTTGTCCGGATCGTTCGGTTGAACGCCGCTCGTCACAAACCAGATGCGGTCATGCTGCCGGATCAGCCGGTTCATCACGCTCTCCGTCTCCGGATGGCGCATGCTATCTAACGCGTAGCCGTAGGTGGGGATGTCGATCTTGCACTCGCCGGGCATCCAGTTCATCGGGATCTGGTAGCTATTGGGCGCCACGTTGACGAACACGTCTGTGGGCGAGACCGTGCGACAGATGTCGCGGATGATGGCGCGGTAGCCGGCGTCTTTTCGTCCGTAGTGTGGTTGGCGCCCCACTTCTCCGGCCCAGGTAGCGATGACGAGCGCGGGCGCAAGCACGACGAGGGCGAACGTTGGCGCAGCGATGCTGTCGGTTGGCCTCTGTGGGGCAGCCGCCATCCGCCACCACAATGCCAGGAAGCCGGTCAGTGTAATCACAGCCGCACCACCGATCAGCAGCACCAGCCATAGCACGACGGTTTGCAGCGGTTCGCCTTCCGCCCACAGCCAGCCCAGATCGCTGTTGACGACGAAGCCCTGCGTCATCAGCTTGAATTGACCGAAGACCGGGCTGTTGAAGAAATCGGTCAGGCTTTGCGCCGGCGGGCCGTAGCGCAGCGGGTCGTTCCAGTCGGTTGGGTAGAGGCTGCGCAATTGAATTTCATAGTTGACAAAATTGACGCTCACTGCGGCGAGCTGCACGATGAAGGAGAGCAGCGCCAAAACGCCGGTGAGCCAGACGAGTGCGCTGCGCAGAGGGCGCACAAATGAGAGCTGCTCGCCTGCCTCTAGCAACTCTTCTGGGGAGGCGGCGATTTTCGACTGGGCGCTGGGGAAGTGCGTCGGCCGCGCCCCTTTTGCCTTCGCCGATGATGCGCTCTGCGTAGTCAGCGACGTGGTCAACGGCTCGATGACAATCGCCAACGGCAACACCCAGAAGGGCGTTAGCGGCGTGAGAAAACGCGGCCCCCAGGCGAAGCCGCCCCACCACATCCACCACAGGCTATACATCGTCACCAACGCCGCGCTGAGGAGGGCGATCAGCGTGGCTTCGCTGCGGTGACGCTGCGCAAAGGGAACGAAGGCGGCCAGGCTGGCAATGAAAAGCGGCGTATGCCAGAACACCCCGCGATAGGGGCTGAGCAACAGTCCCCATAGGCCGGAAAGCAGCGGATTGGTGAAGCCTTCGCCTGCATCGAAGTGATAGCCGGTGTCGAAAGGGTTTCCGAAGCGCACGAAATTGTAGAGCATCAGCAGCGCAGCCGCGAGCAGGATCGGTGCTGCCAGAGCCGCCGCCGGCGCCAGCCGCTGGAAGAGGTTGTTTCCCGGCATTTCTTCGCGCCGCACAGGGCGGCGCTGCACCCACCGGTCGACAGCCGCCCAGCCGATAAGGATCAGAATCAGCACTGCATGCGCTGCGACGGTGGCGAGCGCCACGCCGGCGCCGACGCCGGCCAGCGCCATCCACCACCAATCGCCGCTGCGCCTCCAGGTGAGCAAGCCGTAAAAGAGGGTGAGCAGGCTAAGCGCGCTCAGAGGCTCGCCGAAGAACTGGTTGGCGTAGGGCCAGGCGATCGTCGCCAGCCCAAAGAGCAGGCCGAGCACCATGCCTGTGTGGTCGGAATAGCCGAGCTGTCGCGCCGTCAGCCACAACAGCGCAGCCGTAACTGCGGTGACGACGCCGTTCCAAAGGAGCGTCGTCTGGAGCTGGCCGATGCTGATGTTCAGCTCGGTGAAGATGTGAAAGAGCAGATACCAAGGAACCGCAAGAAAGGCGGGCGCCGGTCCCTTCTTGCTATAGACGTCTCCCTCAGGGCCGAAGGCGCCCAGCACCTCGCCGGGGCTGTTGACCCACTGCGTCCACGCAATGGCGTTGGTGTCAATCGCCCCACGCAGCGCTTGCGATTCGGTGATGGCGAAGAGACTGACTTCATCGATTATGTGGAATCGGCCGGAGTTGGTCAAGGTGTAGAGTGTGACCAGCAGCGCTGTGAGAACGAGCAGACCAAAGGTGCGAGTGCGTTGCATGGGAAGCCTTGAGATTCTAAGTGCGCAGCCCGAAGATGCGCAAGCGCAACACGGCGGCAGTGTACTGTTGAAAGATCGACCAGAAGCCGGTCTTGCTGTCACCGTGGCGGCGTAGAATATAAAAGACCGGCACTTCGAGAATTTTCCAGTCGCGACGCCACGCCGCCAAAAGGAGCCGAATAAAATAATCGCCGTAGCCGTAGAAAATCGCAGGAAAGAGCGGCGCCAGAGAATAGAGCTTCTCGCGGCGAACGGCGAAATAGCCGCTTAGGTTGTCCTGGATCTGCGTGTGCAGCAGCGCCCGAATGAAGACGTTGTACATCTGGCTGAGATGGTATCGCAGGCGATCCTCCATGCCTCCGCGCATGACGAAGCGGCTGCCGATCACGAGGTCGTAATAGCGGAGAAGGTCGACCATCTGTGGAATCATCGCCGGATCGTGGTTGAAGTCGGTGTCCATGACAACCAGCGTGCGGCCATGCGCCAGCAGCAATCCGTCGCGAATCGACTTCGCCAGCCCCTTGTCCTGCGTACGCACGAAGAGCCGGATGTTCGCTGACGTTTTTCCGGGCAAGCGGCCTGTGTCGGCGCCATTCACGTTGTAGCGCCGGCGCACCACTTCCGCAGTACCATCCGGGCTGTTGTCATCGACCACCAGGACTTCAAAGGTGTAACCCGTCGGCGCCAGCGCGCGTTGAATGGCGTCGATCAGGTCACAGATGTTATCGCGCTCGTTGTACGTCGGCAGCACGATGGAAACATCAACTGTTCCCTGCGGCTGCTCCGTCGGAAATTCTTGCATCGTCACAACATCCCATTGTAGCGAAGAGATGGGCGAAAGTGGAAACAGGCGGCGTCTGGAGAAACGTCATCGTCTGGAGAAACGTCATCGTCGGCCCAACGCGCAGAGAACGTCGCAGATGTAGTCGACCTGGGCGTCGGTCAGCGAAGGCGAGCTGGGCAAGTTGAGGCCGCAGCGGCTGAGGTGCAGCGCCACCGGTCGCGGCGAGTCGCTGCGGTAGGGAGGCAGCGTGTCCAGCGGATGAAAGAAGGGGCGACTGTCGATGCCCCGTGCGCGCAAGGCCGGAATTAATTCATCGCGGCTCAGCGCATAGGGCGGCTCGACTAGAATCGAGACCATCCAGTAGACGTTCGTATACCCGGGACGCTCTACGGCGAACGTGACGCCGGGAACGCCCGCCAGCCGATCCCGATAGCGTGCGGCGATCTCTCGTTTGCGCGCCAGAAAACGTTCGATGCGCTCCATCTGAGCCACGCCCACCGCCGCCTGCAGGTTGGTCATGCGGTAGTTGAAGCCGACCTCCTCGTGCCAGTAGCGACGATGGGGTGGCATGGCGTGGTCGCGTAACGTCCGGCAGCGGGCGGCCAGGGCCTCGTCGTCCGTCGTAAGCATGCCGCCTTCGCCCGTCGTGATGATTTTGTTGGCGTAAAAGCTGAACGCCGCAATGCGCCCCCATCCCCCGACGCGGCGACCATAGATGGCGGCGCCGTGCGCCTCGGCTGCATCCTCGACCAGGATCAAATGATGTTCGTCGGCAAGCTCCTGTAGCGCCGACATGGGCGCTGGGTGACCGTATAGATGCACCGGAAGGATGGCGCGCGTGCGCGGGGTGATGCGTCGCTCCACATCCTCCGGGTCGATGCACCAGGTCGTCGGGTCCACGTCGGCGAAGACAGGCGCAGCGCCGGTGTAATGGACAGCATTGGCGGTGGCGACAAAGGTCAAGCTGGGGACGATCACCTCGTCGCCGGGGCCGATGCCCAGGGCGTGCAGCGCCAGATGTAGCGCCACCGTGCCGTTGCTCACGCTGACGGCGTGGCTCACCCCGCAAAAGCGGGCGAACTCCTGCTCGAAGCGCGCAACGTAGCTGCCCAGGCTGCTGATCCAGCCGCTGCGCACGGCGTCAAGCACATACTTTTCTTCGCGGCTGCCAAGCGATGGGGCATAGACCGGGATAAAATCCGGC
>JANWYX010000246.1 GCA_025055055.1 Caldilinea sp.
CGACGTTGTAGTCGGCGGCCGCTCGCTCCGCGCCAAGCTTCACGGCTTGCCAGAATTGATGCTGGAACCCTTTGGAGATGACAGGAATATAGGGTTTTTCCGCAGGGGCCGCTTCTGCAGGCGCTGCCTCTGTTGCCGCAGCTTCTTCGGCAGCCGCCGGCGCAGGGGCCGGGGTCGCCGCCGGCGCTGCACATCCTGCGACCAGCGCCACGATGACGGTCAACCACAAGAGGAAACCAAAACTTCGCCAACGTGACATAAATTACCTCCTGAAATTAGTGGTGAGAAACATTTCGTTGAGAAGACCATCATTTGTCAAAACTTTCTCAATCTCTCCTTTGGAATGGCTTTGGTTCGAAAGAGATTGAAAAAGTTTTCAACCGGACTTCAAAAATGCTATTGCGCGCGGTTCAACTTCATTAGAATGCGATCGCGTGTATTCGTTTTATCTGTGCAGTGAAGGGTGCCTAAAATTATACAATCTCAATGTGCAATGACAAAACTGCAAAAAATTCTCAGTCGAGCGCTTGCTGGGGAGATTGAGTTCAATTGTTAAAGTATTGTAATCGATTACAGATCGATTGTCAATTCCTCTTTTGAACTTTTGCAGAAAATCCGCAAAAATCAATCGGCCACGACGAGAGGGCGAAACATCCTGTAGTTTACATGGGGGAGGAGGCCTTTGTCGCGGTGTTGGCCGAAACGATTTCATGATCGGCGAGGACGGCTGCCATCTCCGCAAGCAGCTCATGCACCTTGAACGGTTTGGAGACGTAGCCATCCATGCCGGCGGCCAGGCATCGCTCTCGATCGCCTTGCATAGCGTGGGCGGTCATGGCAATGACGGGAATGCGTCGTCCTGTCGTTGCTTCCCGCCGGCGCAGATGCCGAACGGCTTCTAGACCATCCATGACCGGCATCTGAATATCCATCAAGACCAGATCGAATTCATTGTCGGCAAGGGCTTCGAGCGCCTCCATGCCGTTGTTGACGACGGTCACCTCAAAGTTATATTTTTGCAGGAAGCGCACGGCGACTTTTTGATTGACGACATTGTCTTCCGCCAGGAGGAGTCGAAGCGCAGGGCGCGCCGCATGCGGGGCTTCTGCGCTCGGTTGTGAGGAATCGTTCGATCCAGAGTCCGACGGTTCAACGAGGGGGGGCGAGAGGTGGGTGGGAGCAGAGAGAGTGTCCGTTGTCTGTGGGGCTGCCGTCTGCGGGTCCGGGTCGAAAATCGCCGTAAAATGGAAGGCGGCGCCTTGGCCCACTTGGCTTTGTACCCAGATGCGACCGCCCATCATGGCTACGAGACGGGCGGAGATGGTCAATCCCAGGCCGGTGCCGCCAAAGCGCCGCGTGGCGGAGGCGTCCGCCTGCACAAAGGCGTCGAAGATTGATGTCAGCTTTTCCGGCGGAATGCCGATGCCTGTGTCCACCACGCGAAAGAGCAACTCGATCCGCCCATTCTGCTTCTGCGCCGTGGCAACCGAAAGAGAAACTTCGCCGCGCTCTGTGAATTTGATGGCGTTGCTCAGCAGGTTGGTGAGAATCTGGCGCAGACGCAGCTCATCTCCGATCAAACGTCTGGGCACATCTTCCGCAATTTCCGCAGTCAAACGAGTCGATTTGGCGTGGGCGATGGTGGAATGCGCCTTGATCAGTGTTTCCACCAGTGCATGCAGGTCGAAGAGCTGTGGAATGAGGTCAAGTTTGCCTGCCTCGATTTTGGAAAAGTCGAGAATGTCGTTGAGGAGATGAAGCAATGCGTCGGCGGATTGAATTGCAGTGGTGACATAGTCTCGCTGCTCCTCGGTCAGGGATGTGCTCTGCATCAGGTGAAGCATGCCGATAATGCCGTTCATCGGGGTGCGAATTTCGTGACTCATATTCGCCAAAAACTCGCCCTTGGCGCGGTTGGCGGCTTCGGCGGCATTTCTGGCAGCGATCAGCTCCTGTTCCGTCTGTTGCTTTTCGGCGAGCGAATCGAGGAAAACGTTGAACCAACGCGTTAGCTCGCCGATCTCGTCGCGCGAACGAACGTTCAAATGGTGCGTCTTTTCAAGTTTCCCATGCTGAATTTGCTGGAATTCCTGTGTAATCTGTTTGAGCGGCGTCACAATGGATTGAGAGACAAAGAAAGCGCCCAACCCGACCAGCGAGAGACTTCCCACCAACAAGAAAAGGGTGACGTAGAAAATTTGCGTCGCCGGCTCGGTGAGCTTCTCCGTCGGCGTCAAATTGATGACAATCCAACCGCTCTGTGGGGAGCGGCTGAACGAAATGAAAGTGGGCCGCCCCTCGATCACGCTCACGAACGAGCCCTCGTCGGCTTCCAGCAGGCGAGCGTAGAAGGCGCGGGAAAGCACTGCTCCGACGAGTTTGCGTTCGGTGGCGTGCACCACGCGTCGCAAGGGATCGATGATCAGCATCAAGGCGTCCTCCTCTTGACCTCCACTTCCAAAATGGCTGCGCAGGCTGTCCGGATCATAGTTGATGACCAGCAGACCTGTGGGTTGAGAAGCAGGCGTGAGGCCGGGAATGACGTTCAGTTCCTTGGCGGCCACGATCACTTTGGTCGTCTTGGATGATTTGTTGATGTTATCCTCGAGCCCAAGCCAAACAATGCGTCCATGGGCGGCCTTGGCCGCATTTTGGATGTGAGTGAGCACACCGTTGCGCAACTCTTTGAAGTCAAGCGTGTCCCCCACGTGATAATGATCGCCGCCTGCGGTGAAGACGTCGATCGACACCAGCCCGCGCAAATTGGCGTAGCCGCTGAGGATGTAGCCGATGCGCGCCTGTGTGGCCAGACGCGTGTAAACGTTGGTCTCCTCGGCTGCGTGACCGGCGACCAACTTGATGTCGTCCACGCTGGAAAGATTTTCGATGAGGCTTTCGATTTCCTGATGGAGAAGGTCGAGATAGCGGCGCTGCTGAAGGGTCAGTTGCTGCGTATAGCGACCGGCCTGCAATTCAATTGCGCGCACGGCAGTTTGATAGGAGGCCCATCCCATCAACGCCAGCGGGAGAACGCCGATCAAGCCGATAAACGCCAAGAATTTCGAGAGCAGAGAGAGTCTAAGCTGATTCATGTTTAGGGGGATAGTCATTTCCTCGTGCCCGTGGTTTACGGCACATTGTTGCGATGGATTAACCGCACCTCAAGCAAAATTTCCCCGGGAAGCGACGCCCCATTGAGCGCTTGCACGGCGGCCCGGACGCCCAAATAGCCCTGCTCCGCCGGCTGTTGATCAATGGTGCAAAGCATTTTGCCCGCTCTCACCGCTTCCAGCGCTTCCTCCAACGCATCATAGGCGGCCACCATCACATCGGTGCGTCCGCTCTCCTCCAGATACGCGATGGCGCCTAACCCCATCATATCGTTGGCGGCGAAGACGCCCCGGATCGAGGGATGCTGCTCCAGCATCCGCCGCATTACGGTGTAGCCTTCATCGATCTTCCAATGCGCCGTCTCGCTGGCGACAAGGGTGATGTACGGATTTTCGGCGAAGGCGCGTTCGGCCCCTGCCTTGCGATCCTGCGCATTTTTCGCCTCGCGGATTCCTTCCAGGATGGCGACGTCGGCCGGCTCGGTGATGCGATCGGCGATGCACTTGGCGGAAAGATAGGCGCCCTGTTCGTTATCTACGCTGACGAACGGCACGCCGACCAGCCCCATCTTTTCAGATAGCGTTTTGTCCAGACGATTGTCGATGTTGATGACGACGACGCCGGCGTCCTGGGCTTTTTTTAAGACGGGAATGAGCTCGGTCGAGCTGCCCGGGGCAATCACGATGGCGTCCACGTGAGCGGCAATCATCTCCTCCACGATGGCGATCTGCTGCTCGATCGAGGTTTCCTGAGCGCCGGTTTTGACCACCAAATCGACGTCGAACTCATCCTGCGCACGACGCGCGCCTTTCTCCATTTCGACAAAAAAGGGATTGGTGAGCGTCTTCATCACCAGCGCAATCTTGAACTTGTCCGGGCGCATCCCAGGCGTCAAGGTCTCGACACTCTGCTGTTCGAAGATCGACGGCAACGCCGCATCGTCGCTTGCCGGTCTACAAGAGGCCAGCAGCAAAAGTGTCAGCAACGCGCCGACAATCCACAAAACCTTGTCGAAGACTTTTTCACTGCGCATAAAGTTTGTTCCTCGAGTTTGTTCTTGAATTGTGCAACCTCTCGCAGCCATCGCCATTGCCGCCATTTGCCCAATTCGCTCCCTCGGTTGCCGGCTTTCACTGTGCGAACTCGAATTTCAACGATGTCTCCATCGGCTTTCGGGGGGCTTTGTTTTGACAGGATGTAGGATTTTTTGGAAATCTTGCGTTCACTATAATACAGGTCTTCTTCCTCTCATTCGGTCAAACGTTGGATTTCGCAGCTTGCAATGGTAAGGCCGGACGTTCGCCGGAAACGCAATGGTTTTCTTCGGAAAAAGGGTTGGCATAGTTTATGATGCGTTGTAATCAAGCTGCCACGGAGGAGCGATCCAATGCAGAAAGCAGAAGATTGACAGGGAAAGAGGGGCCATCATGAATGCACTGCTCGAAAAACTGAACTTGAAAGCGATCAACCACGGTGCATGTAGTGGGCCGGGGCGCTGGCTAGAGAGCAGCGCTGCGCCGATCACTTCTTACAACCCAACGACGGGTGAGCCGCTCGCACAGGTGATCCCTGCTGACGCCACCGCCTACGATGCGGTTGTGGCCGACGCGCAGGCCGCCTTTTGCACCTGGCGCACCACGCCGGCGCCTAAGCGTGGGCAGGTGATCCGCGATTTCGGCGCCGTTTTGCGCGAATACAAGGAGCCGCTGGGCGAGCTGGTCTCGCTGGAGATGGGCAAGATCCGCGCCGAAGGCGTGGGCGAGGTGCAGGAGATGATCGACATCTGCGACTTTGCCGTCGGTCTCTCTCGGCAACTGTACGGTCTGACCATGCACTCCGAGCGCCCTGCGCACCGCATGTACGAACAATGGCACCCGCTCGGCCCGATCGGCATCATCACCGCCTTCAATTTTCCGGTGGCGGTTTGGTCGTGGAATGCGGCGATCGCGGCGGTCTGCGGCGACACAATGGTTTGGAAGCCGAGCGAATTGGTCCCGCTCTGCGGCGTGGCGGTGCAGCACCTCGCCAACCGGGTGATGGCCGACCATGGGCTGACGGGCGTTTTCACGCTCGCCGTGGGCGCAGGTGACATCGGCCAACGCATGGCGGAGGATCGCCGGCTGCCGTTGATCTCCTTCACCGGCTCGATTCCGACCGGCCGCCGCGTGGCGCAGACGGTCGCCGCCCGCCTCGGTCGCCCGCTGCTGGAGTTGGGCGGCAACAACGCCATCATCGTCACGGAGAAGGCTGACCTCGATCTGGCGGTGCGTGCCATTCTCTTCGGCGCCGTCGGCACAGCCGGGCAGCGCTGCACGACGACGCGACGTCTCATCGTTCACGAATCGATCGTCGATGAACTGAGCGATCGTCTCGTCAAGGCTTATCAGCAGGTGCGCATCGGCGACCCGCTTCGGCCGGGAACGCTGATGGGGCCGCTCGCCACCCGTCGCGCCGTAGAAGCCATGCTGCGCGCCATTGCGCGCGCCGTGGCCGACGGCGGTCAGGTGCTTACCGGCGGCAGGTCGCGACCGGACATCGGGCCGCAGTTCGTGGAGCCGACGATCATCCGCATGCCGGCGCAGACCGAGATCGTCAAAGAGGAGACCTTTGCACCGATCCTATACATCCTCACCTATCGCACCCTGGAGGAAGCCATCGCCCTGCACAACGACGTTTCCCAGGGGCTTTCCTCCGCCATCTTCACCGATAGCCTGCGTGAGGCGGAGTATTTTCTCTCCGTTGAGGGTTCGGATTGCGGCATCGCTAATGTCAACATCGGCACATCGGGCGCAGAGATCGGCGGCGCCTTCGGCGGCGAGAAGGACACGGGCGGTGGCCGCGAGTCCGGCTCCGACGCATGGAAGGCCTATATGCGGCGTCAGACAAACACGATCAACTGGTCGCGCGAGCTTCCGCTGGCGCAGGGGATCAAGTTTGAATAAGAGAGGACGCGGATTACACGGATTGGGCGGATTCACGTGGACTCAGACCTTTGTTTGAATCCGCAAAACTGCGTCATTTGCGCTCAATTTTGCATTCGTCATGGGAAGGAATTGTTATGCGTGGAAATCTCGCCGACGAGCTGATCTATCCGTTGACCTTCGACCCGGTCTTCAAGGACTATCCATGGGGTGGTCGCAACCTGGAGACGAAATTGGGCCGCAAAATTCCCGACGGCGTCGTGGCCGAAAGCTGGGACATCGCTGCACACCCGAACGGGTCGAGCGTCGTCAACGCCGGGCCGCTCAAGGGGAAGACGTTGCCGGAAGTGCAGGCGTTGCTCGGTGAGGCGCTCGTCGGCGAGCGCAATCGTCGCGCCCTGGAGACGGGAAAATTCCCGCTGTTGATCAAAATCCTCGACGCCAACCGTTGGCTGTCGATCCAGGTACATCCGGATGACGCCTACGCCATGGCGCACGAGGGCGAACCGGGCAAGACCGAGATGTGGGTGGTGCTGCATGCGGAGCCGGGGGCGGAGTTGATCTACGGCTTTGCGCCGGGCATGACGCGCCAGCGGTATGCGGCGGTCATCGGCACGGAGGCCAGTGTCGAGG
>JANWYX010000252.1 GCA_025055055.1 Caldilinea sp.
GCCTTCGGAGATGCTTATTTTCGTTTGCAACTTTACACCTGTCGTGCGTGAGTCCTATCGCGTTGGGCTTCCGCTCAGCGGTTGCTATCAAGAGGTGCTCAACAGCGACTGGACGATCTACGGCGGCAGCGGAGTCACCAATCCAGGCCTGATCACCGCTCAAAACTTACCATGGCAAAATTGTAAGTTCTCGGCGCCGCTTCGTCTACCTCCACTGGGCGTCTTTGTGCTCAAGCCGGTGGAACCAACCGCATAACAATATCCGTTCGCATGAAACGAAAACATTCCACGAACCTCTGTCCGGACGCATTCTGCCCGGCAGGGAGCGTTGCATCACGACGTCATAGATCACTCGGAACCGGGCTTTAGTTTACAGATTTACAATTTTCTAACGCTTAAATTCTCTAATGAACGTGCGCTTAATTAAAGCGAAGAAGACTGACAAAATCTTCGGCGACGGTCGTCCCTCTGTAGCCAGACTTCTCTGGAGCGCGCAATGAAAAACGAACCCAATGAGCACCTTCTCAGATAAGAGCTCAAATAAAAGTCAACAAAATAATAAGGCGTCAATCCTATTGGTGGAAGACGATGCCGACCTCAATGTGGCGCTCACCGAGATGCTGCAGTTCTATGGCTATCAAGTCACAGGCGTCTACAATGGCCGCGAGGCGCTCGATATGCTCCATCGCTTCGTTCCAGATGTGATCATCTGCGACATCGCCATGCCTGTGATGGATGGGTATACGTTCCTACAGCGTCTGCGCAACGATCCGGAGCTCCGGCTATTGCCCGTCATTTTTCTTACCGCCTACGGCGCAGCCGAAAACCGGCGCCGCGCCAAAGCGATCGGCGTCGAAGACTATCTGACCAAACCGGTTGATCCCAAGGACCTGGTGGCCTCCATCGAAAATGCGCTCCAGCGACGTCAGTTGATCGAGGCGGAAATCGAGCGCAACATGGAGCAGCTGCGCAGCCAGATCGTCGGTCTGTTGCAGCACGAGTTTCGCAACCCGTTGACCTTTATCCTGGGCTATGCAGAGCTGCTGGCCGCCAGCGACGACTCCATCGCCGCAGAAGAGCTGCGCATGGTGGCCCAAGCCATTTTGGAGGGGGGGCGGCGCCTGCAGCATTTGATCGAGAACTTTTTGCTGATGGCGGAACTCCAGAGCCTGTCAGGCGCGCCCCAGCACGTCGAACCGATCGACCCATATACACTTTGGAACGATGTTTTTCGCGAGTTCGCCGATTGCTCCCAACTCAAACTGCCGGAGGCGGAGTCAAATCCTCAAGAAATCGACGCCATCATAAATGGGGATGTCCGTCTTCTCTCCGAAGCATTGCGACGATTGCACGAATATGCACAGCGCGTCTGCAAATCTGGCTCGGATGGCTCGGGGACTGTGGAAAGCGGCGTCACGTACAATGCACCCTATATCGGTTTTTATTTTCGCTGCAATCACGCCGAAATGCTGACGCCACCGCTACACGAAGACGCAGAAGCGATCAAACAGGCATGGATAAACGAAATTGACACCGACCTCAGCCTAACCATTGCGCGCAGCGTCGCCCGATTGCACGGGGGGCGCTTGACCGTCGACCATGGAGCAGAAAAAACGCTCACCTTAACTCTCTGGCTTCCGGTCGGCGAGAGGGAAGGGACGGAGGGGAACGGCGCTCTATCTGGGTGACAATGATGCGCCGTGCGCCTGACGCCTTCAGCGCAGTGGACACCGCATCGACGCGCTCCGGCTCCACCAACGCAATGATATTGCCCCCACGACCGCCGCCGCTCAATTTTGCGCCCAACGCCCCTGCACGGCGGGCGGCAAGGATCAGCCTATCCAGTGTCTCCGAACTGACGCCAAGCGCCTCTAGCAGCGTTTGATCGGCGTCGAAAAGCCGGCCCAACGTCTGCCGATCTCCCTGCTCGATGGCGAGGCGCGCCCGTTGCGCCAGCACAGCGATCTCGTCAAAAAGAACCTCACAGCGCTCCGTTTCTCGCTCCCAAAGGCGCCGCACGGCCCCAACCGTCTCTTTCGTTGGGCTGGGAACGCCGCTGTCGGCGATGACCAATGTCAGCGGCGCCGCAGGCCGCAAGGGTTCGGCCGCTTTACCCTTGATGAACCAGATCGGCTGACCAAAGGCGACGACGGTGTTGTCGATGCCACTGGGCGCACCGTGATAGAGGCGCTCGCTTTCATAGACAATAGCGCTGACGACCTCCGGTTCGACAACTTGGCCGAAATGGGCGAAGAGTGCGCGTACCAACGCCGTGCTCAGCGCAGCGCCGCTGCCCAAACCGCCGGCAATCGGGATGTCGCTGTGCAGCTCGATCTGCAGGTCGGGAGGATGTTGCACGCCGAGATGCGCCAGCGTAGCCCGAACAACGACCGCCAGCGGCTCGTCTTCGCCAACCTCATCCAGCGAGAAGCGGCGGTGAATATCCATCGCAGAGATGGTGACGCCGCTTCCGGGCGGCGCAGATGCAACCACGGCCGTCGCCACGCATTGCCAGACCGGCGCAGCGATGGCCGGTCGCCCGTACACGACAGCGTGTTCGCCGATGAGGATGATCTTGCCGGGCGCATTGGCCGTTGTCATTTTCTGCCCCAGTGCCGTCAGGCCGGCGAAATTGCAGGCAAAGCCAGCCCCATCATAATTTGATCGGGGACGTCGGTGATGATGACGTCGACGCCCAACGCGGCGAGGCGTTGCGCCTCTTCGACGGCGTTGACCGTCCATGTATTGACGGCCGCGGGCAGGCTGCGCGCCCACGCCATGAACTCGGCGTCGATCAAGGCGTGATGGGGATGTTGCGCCTCCGGTCGAAGCGGCGGTCCGGCCCACATGTTTCGCAAGAAGACCGGCATCGAGGCGTCGTAAAGCACGCCGAGAGCGATCTTAGCGTCGAGATAGCGCATTTTGATCAGAGTGATCGGGTTGAAGCTGGAAACGATCACCCGGTCGTAGAGTTTGCGCTCACGGATGAGCGCCGCCACGCCGTCGGAGGCGTCATCGGCGTAGGGGTGCATGCTCTTGATCTCGATGTTCAACCGACAGCGATCGCCGACGAGCTCGAGCACTTCTTCCAGAAACGGAATCTGAACGCCCGCGAACTTCGGGTCGAAATATCCGCCTGCGTCGAGTCTACGCAGCTCCGCTGCGGTCATCTGCTCGACACGCCCTTGGCCGTTCGTCGTCTTATCGACGGTGAAATCATGGATGACGACGAGACGCCCATCGGCGCTGCGGTGAACGTCCAGCTCGATGCCGGCCACGCCCATCTCCAGTGCGCGCGCAAAGGCGGGCAGGGTGTTCTCCGGCGCCGCGCGACGAGCTCCGCGGTGTGCAAAGACAGCAGGTTTTGCGCTCATATTGCCCCATTTACTTCTTGCTCAGCTCAACCAGTTGCTTGCCGTCGATGAGCTGCATCGGCTTGCCCGCAGCCCAGCGCCGCGCCTCCTCGCTGATCGGACCGCTGGTCACCAGGTAGCTGTACACTGCGCCTTCGTGTATCATGGTGCCGTACAGATCGCGTACAACACTGGCCCCGACGGTGGAATTCCGATAGCGTTTGCATTGCACGATCGCTTTCTGACCGAGGCGGTCGGTGACAAGCACATCGACGCCGCCATCTTTGGTGTCGCGCACGTTGATCACCCGAAAGCCGCGACGCACAAAGAGGCGTTCCGCCACATACGCCTCGAACTCGCCGGGGGTCAGCGCCATCAGCTGCTCCTGGCTCAGCGGCTTCCAACGTACGCCGAGATGGCGCTTCTGCCCCAGCGCCTTCCACCAGCCGATCCCCACTGCAATACCCAGAACAATGCTTGCGATGAGCAGAAGCGTATGCAGCGTCCGCCACCGGGCGACACCTTCGGTCCAAAGCAATAGTCCCAATCCACCGTAAACTGCCAACCACAAGGCGCTGCCCAGCCAAAGCAAGGGGCTAACCGGCGGCCTTTGCTGCGATGAGGAGACTTTCCACGGGAGAAAGTTCAGGAAAAAGGTGCGCTGGGACATGGCTCGATGGTGGCAATGCACGTGGTGAAGATCCGCGCGCCCAAGGCATGGCTCACCGGAAAAGCCAGCCGAACAGCCCTCGCTTTTTCTTTGCAGGCGGCGGGGGCGGCTCGACCATCAGGGCCGGCTTCTCCTCTTCCTCTTCCTCGGGCGCAATGCCCAGCAACTTTTTTAGCTCCGGCGTCATGGCGTCGGGCGTCCACGGCGGCGTCCAGACGATGTTGACATCCACAGAGGAGGCGCCGATGGCGCTCAGCTCGCGGCGGACATTTTCGATGATCTGGGGACCCAAAGGACAGTGCGGCGTGGTCAACGTCATTGTGACAATCACCGACCGATCCTCTGCAATGTCGATGCCGTAGACCAGCCCCAAGTCGACGATGTTCTGATAAATTTCTGGGTCAATTACTTTCTTCAGGGCAGTGCGACACTGCTCAACGGTCAACGATGTGATGCTTTCCATGCACTCCTCACCCATGTGTTTTTTGCAGCACTTCGATCATCAGGCCATGGGCGGCCTTTGGATGAATGAAGGCGATCAGGCCGTGCACTCCCTGCCGTGGGCTTTCATCGATAAGCCGCACGCCTGCGCTGCGCAGTTCGGCCAACGTCGTCTCGATGTCATCCACCTCATAGCAGACATGATGCGTTCCTTCGCCTCGATTCGCAAGAAAGCGCGCTGTGCCGCTTTCACTGTCGGTCGGCGAGATCAGCTCGATTGTGCTGTTGCCTGCGTCCAGAAAGGCCGCAACCACCTTTTGCTCCGGGATCTCCACCCGTTCTAACAGCTTAAAGCCGAGCTGGGTACAATACGTCTGCAATGTGGCGTCGATGTCGTGGACAACGAGGCCCACGTGATCTAACCGTTTGAACATAATGCATTTTCCTTTAGAGAGACTGTGTGCATCTTTCCCATCGGGCGCAGCGCCGCCAACATCTTTCCTGTTAATCCTAACCCACGTCGCCGCCCTCGGCAAAAAGATGCAAAGACGTCGAGTCCGGAGCGCCCGAGGCGCCTTCCTCGACGTCTTTGCGTTGGAGGCGTGAACGTTCTGGGGCGTGGTCAATCCTCCGGCGCCGCCTTAACCAACAGCAGAGCCGACGTGCGCTCGCCGAGGTTTATGGCAAGACCCTGTTCCATCAGCGTCGCACCGGAGCGGCGCAGGGTGCATGCGGCGTCGACGTCTTTCAAAGCGTAGGTGCGTGTGGCGTCCAAGCCGCGCAGTCGCAACCATTGCGTGGAATCTCCCTGAGGATCGCGGAAAACCCAAACCGCGCCCTCGCTCCCATCCGCGCTGAAGGCAGCGTAGGCCTCCCATCGGCCTCGCAGGTCAAGCTCTGGACACTGCAGATCGGCCTGGGGCAACAGGTGATAGAAGCAACCATGCTTGAGCAGCGGGCGCAGCTGCTTGTACTGCGAGATGGCTTCCTGCATCGCCCGGAAGGCGTCCTGCGTCCAGTGCATGAGCCGGGCGGAAAGGCCCAATGCGCCGAACATGCGGCTGCGCAGGATGGCGTCGATTGTATGGCGTGGCGTTGTCGGGTCGGTCAACGGCTCGTCCTCTGCATCAACGACCCACGTGTTGCACAGCTCGGGCGGAAAGGGGTAGGTAGCGCCGGCCAGGTGAAAGCGCACGCGCCGGCTAGGCGTCGAAGCGTCGTGCAGCCAGGTGATGTGGGTGTGCGACAACATGGCGAAGTCGTTGCGCACACCGCCGCCTGCACAGTTCTCGATGATAAGGTGTGGAAAGCGCCTGCGCAGCTCGCGCATCACCCGATGCACGCCTTGCACCTGGTGGAGCTCGCCGTCAGTGGCGCTGTGCCCGTGATGCGCACAGGTGCAGACGCCCCACCAATTGGAATCCCACTTTAGCCAGTCTGCGCCTATGTCGCTCACCAGCCGATCGATCCAGTCGATCGCCCACGCCTGCACCTCGGGATGACCAAAGCAAAGCCAGCCGCTCACGGTGTCGGGCGGCCAGGGGGGCGAGATGATGGCGTCGTGATGTCGCGCCAGCCAGTCGAGCCGCCACGTTCCTTCCTGTCGCAGATCCACGCGCTCCGGCTCGACCCAGATGCCGAATTTCATGCCCAGGGAGCGCACGAAATCGCCGAAGGCGGAGAGGCCGCTGGGGAATTTCTCGGCGCTTGGCCGCCAGACGCCCAGGCCGGTGGTGAAGTTGTCATCGGTGCGGCGGCTTGGCTCCCACCAGCCGGCGTCGATCACGAACACTTCCACGCCAAGGCGAGCCGCCAGCTCGGCCTCCTGACGCAGAATTGCCTCGTCAATGTCGACAAGATGGGCGAACCAGGTGTTGTATTGTACCCAGGGGAAGTCCTCCGGGGTGGGTGGAACGACAGCGCGGCGCACATAGGCGTGTTGTACGTGCGCCGCATCGTCCAGGTCGCCGCAAAAGAAACCTAAAAAGCTGACCGGGCTGGTCCAGCGCTCGCCAGGACGCAGCGGCGTTGCATAGCCGTCGCTGAAAAGCTCCAGAGCCGCCCCTTGACCCAGGTTGCGTGCAGTTGCCGACCAACGGCCAGAATAGCTCAGCCCGACAAAAAGCCCCTCACCGTCGGCTGCGCCTTGGAGAACGAACCAGGGAATTTCATGCCAGGTAGAGCGCAACCCAGAGTGCAGATGGAGTTCGCCAAGGGGTTCGCTGCGCAGCCGATAGGCCGGATACGGTCCGCGCTCCGGCATGCCGGCGCCATGATTTTGTAGACCGCGCACCCAATGTAGCGTCGGCGCGTCAAGATCGGCGACGCTGAGCGCCAACGGCGCCACGCGGCTGAGCGTCCCGGCGCGCTGCGGCGCGATCTCCAACCATTGCTCGATGACAGCGATATCGGCGTGTGCGCGCTGAAAGAGCGTCACGGCAAGGCTCTCTCCTACCCGCAATGTAAGCGCAAGCGTGACCGACGCCTCGTCTGCTTCCGTGCGCACCGACTGCAGAGCCGAGGCGTGGCGCGCAGAAAGCGCGGCGTCGTTCCAGGTGAACAAGAACTCACCGCCTTCCGTCCTCTGGTCACGCAAGAGAGGGTGCCACTTTCTGCCGGTCACACAATGCTCCAGAGCGATCAGACGAAGTCCCTCGCCGTCGCTCCACGTCACCGTTTTTCGAATCTTTGCGTTGCCGATGGTCCATGTTGCGCCGTCTACTTCGACGCTTGCCGAAGCTGCGCCACATGCCGCCAAAATCTGTTGCATCGATGCGCTCACGTTGCCACAATCTCAAGCTCGATGATTTCGGAGCCAAGCTCCCCTAGTTTCACGGTCAGCCCATCCGCATACAGGCTTTCGGTGCTGCGCACCTCGGTGTGCGCTGCGTCTACAAAATGGACGCGATAGCATGCGCCGCTGCGCAGGCCGCGTGGGCGAATCACCCGCTCCTCCGGGCCGCCCAGCGCGCGGTAAACCATCACCACGCTGCGCGCCTGGTCCGGGCTGACGGCCTGGATGGCGTCCCAGCCGCGACCATGGCGTTCGACGTTGTGGCGCGGGGCCAGCAGGTGAATCACCTTGCCATCGCAAATGAGACGGCGCAGACGTTTGTACTCTACAATGGCGCGTTTGGCGTCGGCCATTTCCTGTGCAGTCCAGTCGCCGATGCGCTGCATCAAGATCAACGGCCCGCCGAAGATGGCGCTGCGCAGCGTATAGGGCGTCGGGTTGTCCTCCATGTAGCGCACGCTGTAGCGCGGGGAGAAGGGATAGGACGCGCCGTAAATTCCTTGTCGCGTGGCGTAGGTGGCGATGTTGTCCACCGTGATCGAGGTGTGACAGAGCCGCGCCATGCGATAGGTCATCATGCAGCCGCCATCCTCACAATTTTCCCACACCAGGTGCGGGTGCGCCTGACGGACGGCCTGAATCACCCGATCCAACCCCATTGTCGAGTTGGCGTAGTTGCTATCACCGGGCGCATGCGTATGGTCGGCGCGCAGGCAGCGTTTGACCACATCCTCGCCGTCTTGGATGATGTAGTCGAGCTGCTCTTCTGCCACCAGCCGCACCAGAGACTCGATCAGCCAGTCCTGGCAGGGTTTATGCCCGAGGCAAATGGCGCCCGCTCCGTAGTAGTCGTCGCCGCCAAAGGCCAGCCAATCCGGATGCGCCTGCGCCGCCGGCGCATCCGGCGCCATCTGGGCGATCGCCACGTGCACGCCGAACTTCATGCCCAGTTCATGAGCGCGTTCGGCGATAGGGCGCAGCCCGCGCGGGAATTTCACCGGATTTGGACGCCAGTCGCCGATCGTGCGCGCCCAGCCGAGGTCGAGCACCACCACCTCGATCCCCAATTCGGCGCAACGTTCGAGCACGACCAACTGCTGCGCCTCATCGATCTCCTGGCCATACTTCCAGGAGTTATACTGAACCCACGGATAGCGTTCATCCGGCATCGGCGGGTGCACATGTGCCTCGGCGAAGCGCTGCGTGACATAGCCCGCCTCGTCCCAGTCGCCGTTGTAACAGCCGACGAAGAAGGCAGGGATTTCAAAAGGTTCCTCCGGCTGAAGCCGATGCGCCAGCTCGTCGATGCAGCTTTTCACGGCGACGTTGTTCGCCGTCGCCCAGGCGCGCAGCCGGCTCTTGCCGTTGAATTCGATGCCGATCACCAGCCCCGGCCCACTGCCCGGTGTTTCCTCGGAAGGATCGGGCGGGCCTTGGCGCAGGGCGACCCAGGCGCAACTCGAAGGCGCCGTGTAATGAGAAGGAAACGATCCCATGCGCAGCTCGTGCGGGACGATGTAAGGCCGCAGCGAGACCTGGCGCGGGGTGAAAAAATCTTTTGGATAGGCCCAACTGAATTGCTCCACGTGAAAAAGCGTGACCGGCTGCATCGCCGGCAGCTCCAGCTGTAGGATTTCAATGTCGTCGATGAGCGGCGCAGGATTAACTTTGTCCACGCGCTCCAACAGCCCCCATGTGCGCACAAAAGGGTGACCGGGAAAAAGCTCAAACGAGCGTATAAGGCGCAGGCAGCCTGTATGATCCTCCAGCGTCACTTGCAAGCAAGGAGCCGCCTCTTCACTCTGCTCGAAGCCGACCAGCCTTGTCCATTGTGCGGGTTGACCTTGCACGGCGATGGCGCCAAGTGGCGTCGGGTGCGTCCCTCCCCCTGGCGCAAGTGGGTGGAGAATCTGCCAGAATAATTGTCGTTCGCGCCACTCGACGCGGCAGCGCAGGTCACCGTGTGCAATCTCCCACACAGCATGTTCGATGCTCATCAGGAGCCTTTCTGTAAGATTTGATTGCCTTTTTCGTCCATCTGCGCGGCAGCCTGTGCTGCTGTGACTTTATTCGCCCACAACAGATCGAAGTTTGGGGAAATGACCTCGTTGAGCAACTCCTGCGACCTGCTGTGGTAGACGTCGCCGAGACGCGCCTCAAAAATAGACGCCAGCGTGATGTCGAACCCGTCGGGCATCCCCTCAAACATGACCTCTGACTCGCGCGCCTCTTTGCGCAGAGGAATCCAGTCGTGGTTGACCGCCATCGTCTGCTGATAGTCTGTCGCCGACCAACGCGCAAACTCGAACGCACCTTCAGGGGCCTTACTATCGCGGGGGATCACCCAGCCACCGAACCAAAAGGCCGGCACGCGCGCGTCGATCCATTTCGGCAAAGGAGCGATGCCCCAACGGAACGCAACATCTTTATAGCCGGATAGCGACCAGCTCCCATCCACCAACATCCCGGCCTTGCCGGCCTGAAAGAGGCTGGTTCCCGGCGCCAGAAATTGGGCTTGACTGAAGGTGGGCGCCAGGTTGTCCTTCCAAAGCAGGTCTTGAAGGAACTGCAACGCCTGCACGTTAGGCGGCTCGCTCATCTGCATGCGCGTTGGCTCGACGATGCGGTCGAAAAAGGCGCCACCCATCGCCCAGGCCAACGTCTGCGCGCCCCACCAGGTATGGAGAACGCCGAGATCAAAGCCCCATTGCGTGACCTGCTCACCTTCGCCTTGCTTCAGCTGCTTCGACGCTTCGATCAAGGCCTCCCAAGTATAGTTTTCATCCGGATAGGGAAGGCCGGCCTCCTCTAACAGGTCTTTGTTGTAGTAGAGAGCAAGAATTTGAAAATTCTCTGGCAACGCATAGAGATTTTCGCCGTCGAAGCGCCACACCTCGTATAAAGCGACGGGATACTGTTCGGGATCCATCAATTCCGGCGCAGCGTCGACGAACGGCTGAAGGTTGCGCAACAAGCCGGCTTTGTAATGCCCATAGGCCTGGATATCCCAAAAATAGATGTCGTACGGATCTCTGGCAGCGTAAGAGAGATCGATTTTCGACCAATATTGATCCCAGGGCAGCAATTGGAGATTGACTTCAACGGCGCCTTTGTGCAGCTCGTTGAAGTCTGCAGCGCGCTTTTTAAAATTGTCGTCGATGATCGGGCCGTTGCTCCACATTAGGGCGCGGACGACCTGCACGGCGGCCGGCGCGCCGTCCTGCACCGTCGGCGCCAGCGGCGTAGCGCAAGCCGCCAAGGAACCGGTCGCCAGGAGCATTGCGCCGGCTGCGGTTGATTTGAGAAACTCTCTTCGGCTGAGCGGCGTAAACATCTTGGGCATCCTCCTTGTACTCAATGAACGATTGGAACAATCTCACCATCCGTACAGAAAGCCTCAACACATTGCTTGAAAAGTCGCAGATGACGTCGGACCCCGCCCACGTCACCCGCGGATGCCGGTCGTTACAATCCCGCGCACAAAGTAGCGTTGCGCAGCGATAAAGATAATCAAAGGAGGTGCCAACGAAATGGCCGCAGCCGCCATCAAGATGTGCATTTGAGGGCCGACGCGTGGCGACCCCTGGAAATAGGAAAGCGCCACGGCAATCGTGCGGTGCGCTTCATCGGTCAGATAGATCAAGGGCGAGAAAAAGTCGTTGTATGTCCAGACAAAGGTGAAGACCGCCACCGTTGCCAGCACCGGCTTGCTCAACGGAAACATGATACGCCAGTAAATCTGAAAAGAGTTGGCGCCGTCAATCTTGGCTGCATCCTCCAGATCAATGGGGATGGTTAGATAGAACTGGCGCATCAAGAAGATGAAAAAGGCACTACCGAAGTAGGCAGGGACAATCAACGGTAGAAAGGTGTTCACCCATCCCAAAGCATTGAACAACAGATAGGTCGGTACCAACGTCACAGCGCCCGGCAGCATCAGAGTGGCGAGCAGGACAAGAAAAATAAAATCCAATCCCGGCGCTCGAAAGCGCGCGAAGCCATAGGCGCTGAGGGAACAGGAGAAGAGGGTGCCGATCATGACCATGAAGACAATAAAAAAGGTGTTGAAAGCATACAGATGCATCGGGATCAGCGTCACGGCTTCAACGAAATTGCCAAACTGAGGCGGAATCGGAAACCAGACCGGCGGCAGCGCAAAGACCTGGGCCGGCGTCTTGAGTGCCGTGGAAATCATCCAATAGAAGGGCAGAATCAACAGGGCGGCGCCGAGAAGGGCGATCACGGTGCTCAGAGTCAGCCGAATGCGCTCCTGCCCTCGCTTCGTACGCCAGAAGGGAAGCGGCCGATGGCGTTGCGTTGCGTTCACGACGCCTTCCTCCTTTCGCTTTCGTAGTACACCCACATCGGCGATGATTTGAAGACCAGCAGCGTTAGACCCAGAACAATGGCGAAGAGCACCCATGCCATGGCCGAGGCGTATCCCATCTTTAAATAAAGAAATGCCTGACGATAGAGATAGAGCGACAAAAATAAGGTGGCGTTGTTCGGGCCGCCGCCGGTCATTACGTAGGCGTCTGTAAATAGTTGCAGCGCGCCGATGATGCCGAGCACCAGATTAAAAAAGGTGACGTGGGAGATCATGGGCAAAGTAATGTAGCGGAATTTCGCCTGCTCGGTGGCGCCGTCGATCTCGGCGGCCTCGTACAGCTCCGAAGGAATGCCTTGCAGGCCGGCCAGATAGATCAACATGGCGCCGCCTAAGCCCCAAAAGCTGGCAATGATAATGGCCGTCAGCGCCCAGCGCTCATCGGTCAACCACATAGGGCCTCGGATGCCGATTTTTCCCAACAGAATGTTCACCATCCCGAATTGTGCGTTGAAAAGCCAGC
>JANWYX010000108.1 GCA_025055055.1 Caldilinea sp.
TCCTGCTTCCGCCAGAAGCAGGTTGACCGCCTGGCGCAGCTCCTGCCTGAAGTGCTGGCGACCTGTCGGGCGAATGACTATGGATTCCTTTGGACGCGACCTACGCTGGTCGGCGCAGCGGATGAACGCGTCTTCACGCCTTTGCTGTTGATGGCTATACGCAACAGCTGGGAGTCCGACTACGCCACCTCTCTGCTGGATGCGCTGAATCTTTCTCGAGTCGAGCTTCATCCCGGTTACCAATTGCGCGTGCAGACGTTAGGCTCCTTCCGCGTCTGGCGTGGGGACGAGCCGATCCCGCCCAACGGGTGGAAACGCAAGTCCGCACGGCTGCTCTTTCAACTCCTGATCACTCATCGCCGAGAGATGTTGGATCGCGAGCAAATCTGTGAGGCGCTCTGGCCCGAGGTGGACCCGGCTACGGCGCAGCAGAACTTCAAATTTGCCCTCAACGCCCTTTATTCCGTCCTAGAGCCGACGCGTAAAGCCGGCGCCGAATCCGCCTACATTGTCCGTGACGGCGCCGCCTATGGCATCCGCCCCTACGCCGACCTTTGGATCGACGTCGATCAATTTCTCAAAGAGTTGAAGGCGGCCCGCGGCGATCCCGATCGTATGGAGCGGGCGCTGGCTCTGTATCAAGGAGAATATCTGCCCGACGCCCGCTATGAAACCTGGGCCATCGCCGAACGCGAGCGACTGGCGATGATCTTTCTAGAAAACGCAGATCGGCTCATCGAGCGCCTGCTCGAAGAGGCGCGCTACGAGGACGTCATCGATCTCTGTCAGCGCATGCTTGCGCAGGACAACTGTTGGGAGCGCGCCTATCGTCACCTGATGATCGCCTATCATGGGCTGGGCGACTACGGGCAGATCGCGCGCGTCTACCGACGCTGCGTCCAGACGTTGCGCGAGGAGCTGGAGGTAGACCCTGCGCCGGAGACAAAGGTGCTCTTCCGCACGCTCAGCGCAAACGGCTGAAGCGTTTTTGAGCTATAAAACTGTCATTCGCAGCGCAGGGTTTGCCGGACGGAGGTGCTTCAAACCACCGCCACCGTCTGTCCCAGGAAATGGTTCAACGGCCCATGGCCCCTACCCAGACGCAGGGATGCACCGCTGCGCAGCGCCGCCGTCAGGTACCGCTTGGCCTCGCCTACGGCCGTTGCTGCGTCGGCGCCTTTGGCCAGCTCCGCAGCAACGGCGGAAGCCAGCGTGCAGCCGGTGCCGTGCGTGTTGCTCGTCTCGACGCGGGGAGCTTGAAATTCCTCAAAGCGCCGACCGTCGTAAAGAATATCCACCGCTTCCACAGCGCCGGGCAAATGACCGCCCTTGACGAGCACGTAACGCGGTCCCATCGCATGGATGCACCGCGCCGCCTCGCGGGCGTCTGCCAATGTGATGATTTCCATCCCGGCCAGAACCTGCGCCTCGTGGCGATTCGGCGTCACGATGAAGGCCAGGGGGAGGAGCTGCTCGATGAGCGCCGTGCGCGCCTCCGGCTCCAGCAATAGGTCGCCGCTCTTGGCCACCATGACCGGATCCACCACCAACCGTTCGATGCGATAGCGCCTGGCCCGCTCTGCCACCACCTGTATGATGGCGGCGTTGGCCAACATGCCGGTCTTCCAGGCGTCGGCGCCCAGGTCTTCCATGACGACGTCGATCTGTTGCGCTACGAATTCGGGGGTCACGGCGAAGACACCGAAGACGCCGACGGTGTTCTGCGCTGTGAGCGCGGTGATGGCGCTCATGCCGTAAACGCCGCGCGCAGCGAAAGCTTTCAGGTCGGCCTGAATCCCTGCGCCGCCGCCGGAATCTGAACCGGCGATGGTCAGCACTTTCTTCATCGGGCGCCTCCTTCATGTGCGCCGGCCTCCCAGGCCATCTGGAAGAAATCGTACTCGCATTGCATGGCGTAGGCATAGGCGCGGTGGGCGGCATCGGCGTTGCGGCCAAGGC
Organism: Caldilinea sp.; assembly: GCA_025055055.1. Taxonomy (GTDB): domain Bacteria; phylum Chloroflexota; class Anaerolineae; order Caldilineales; family Caldilineaceae; genus Caldilinea. Next base: position 1,960 of record JANWYX010000108.1, read on the forward strand.
CGTCAACCAAAGACTCTAGACGGCGGGCCAGCGCCTCGAACTCCGGGCTGCCGTAGGCGCCCACCCACTCTGCATAAGGCGAATCGGCTGCAACGCCTTGTTCGGCCAGGCGGCGCCCTAGATAGGCGTAAAGCCGCATGCAGGGCGCCATCGCCGCTGCGGTGACGCCCACTTCTTCGCTCCAGGCCGTGGCGAGCAGAAAGTCGGTGTAGCGCCGCGTGGCGGTGGCGGGCGACAGCGCGTGGAGATCGACGCTCCAGCGGGCGGCATACTGTTCATGCAGGGTTAACTCCTCGATCACGCCGCCTGCCAGCTCATGAAAGGCGCAAAAGCTGCTCCAATCCTGCGATTTGGCCGCAGCGATCGAGTATGCTCGGGCGAACGCCTGCAAGAAATAGGCGTCTTGTCCTACATAGAAGCGGAAAGCTTCTGTTGGCAGTACGCCTGAAGCAATCCCCTGCACAAACGGATGCTGCAAACATGCATCGGCAAGGGGTTGATAGGTTTGCCAAAGAGTCGCAGAGAGTGTCATAGGTTGCTCCTCCTTCACATTTCTCCTTTTCACAATTCTGCTCTTTCACAAATGCAGCCGGCTTTCATGCCGGCATCCAGGTTATGGCGCGTTTTTTTTACAATTCTATAGGATATTTTATAAATTTTCTGCAAAATAATTTGGCAACCGTCGTAAAATGCGGCTCCCGGCCGCCTGTTTTCGACGGTTCGCAAGACCTTTGAACGCTCAAGGGAGCGCAGCTACGAGCAGCGTCTACCGGTCGCCATCGCCGACTTTGGTTGCGAGCGGACGGCTGTGCATGGAGCGCAGCGTGCGCACGGCCGCCGCCGGGTCCGCAGCGCCCAAAACGGCGGAGATAACCGCCACGCCCGCTGCGCCGGTTTGGAGCACGGCGGGCGCATTCGCCAGCGTCACCCCGCCGATGCCCACCACCGGGATGTTCACCGCCCGCACGATGGCGGCCAGCCGCTCCAGGCCGATTGGCGTTCCTGCGTCGGGCTTGGTGCCGGTGCCGAAGACGTCGCCTACGCCCAAATAGTCTGCGCCTGCCTGCTCCGCCCGTTGTGCGGCCTCGACGCTGTCGGCGGAAACGCCCAGCAGGCGGTCCGGCCCGATGAGTCGCCGCGCCAGCTCGGGCGGCATGTCGTCGTCGCCGACGTGGACGCCGTCGGCGTCCAGCGCCAGGGTGACATCCACGCGGTCGTTGACGATCAGAGGAACGCCGGCGGGCCGGGTCAGGCGCAGCAGCGCGTGCCCAAGTTCCAACAGCTCGCGCGTCGTGGCGCTTTTGTCGCGCAGCTGCACCACCGTAGCGCCGCCTTCGATGGCGGCGTGCATCACCGCCAGCAGATCGCGTTCCCCCACCACGCGACGGTCTGTGATCACGTACACCGACCAGTCGAGGTTGCGTCTCATCGCCGAGCTCTCCCTTCTTGAATGCTTTTCACCAGCCGCTGCACCGCTGCGGCCGGGTTCACGGCGCGCATGATCTCCCCCATCACCGCCACGCCCGCTGCGCCCGCCTCTATACAATCGGCTGCATTCGCTGCGGTGATCCCACCTAGTGCGATCACCGGGATCGAAGTGGACAGCACCGTCTGTTGAAGCATCGCCAGCCCAAGCGCCGGACCGTAGCCGGGCTTGCTCTGCGTAAGAAAAATCGGACTGAAGGTGACATAGTCTGCACCTGCAGCGGCGGCGGCCTCCACTTCGGCTTGAGAGTGGGCGGAGACGCCGATCCATTGCGCTGCGCCGATCCGCGCTCGAATGGACTGCACATCGGTGCCCTGAGGAAGATGCACGCCATGGGCTGCAGCCTCGAACATCGCCTGGGCGTCGGCGCTGACGCTCACCCGGGCCGAGTAGGGACGCGCCAGGTCGAGAATTTCCTTCACCAGGGTGACGAGCGCAGATCGCGGCAGATCTTTTTCGCGTACCAAAAGCCAGCGACAGCCGCCCGCCAGCGCTTCGGCTACGACAGCAGGCAGCGGACGACACGCCATGCGGCGATCGGTGATCACCAACAACGGCGGCTCGGGCAGGTTCACAGCTGAATGCGCCCCTCCAGCGGACTGGATGCGCTGGCGTAAAGCCGCCGCGGCATGCGACCCGCCTCATAGGCCAGACGGCCCGCCTCCACCGCCAGCCGCATGGCGTGCGCCATCTTCACCGGCTCGCGCGCCTGCGCCACGGCAGAGTTGAGGAGCACGCCGTCGCAGCCCATCTCCAT
>JANWYX010000344.1 GCA_025055055.1 Caldilinea sp.
AAGAACACAATCGTGTGATGGAGGAGTGAAGTGGAAGATGCCGGCAACTTTCTTGAACTCCCGACGCTTGAACTGCGGGCCCCGCCCGTACGAATCTCATCCTCGTATATGGAAAGCCTATGTCGGCACGGCTTCCTTCAATCCGATGAGGGTTTGATCGTCTGCATATGCAGAACAATGGGGGTACGGGACTTGGGGAACTTGTCGAATGGGGTAAAATAGAGGATGAACGGCCTATTTGAGAACGCCGTGCAGGTTAGTTGTACAGATGCCAACGAATGGGACTGCTGAATCAAAGGAACGCAATATGACGTCCGGCAAGACACGACGCCCTGTCAAGGGCAAGAGCGCCGCCAATCCGAGCAATTATAGCCAGCTGTACAAACAAAGTGAGCAGAATCTGCTGCAAGCTTCTGTGCGCGCTGTGGAAGCTGCGCCTCGAGCTTCATCCAGTTCAGTGGCGCAGCGCCTTTCGGAAGAGGTTGACTGGCGAACGGAATATGGGTTCGTCTTCGCCGATCTGCGTCGCCTTCTGATAATTTCCGTGGCGCTCTTTGCAGCGATCATTCTGATCGGCTTTTTCTTGTAGAAAAACTTTCGGCCCTTGCCTATCGGCAGGAGACCTGTAACTTTCTGTGAAGTGCTCTCCTGAAGGTAAGGAAAAAATCAGCGGCTCAGGCCAGGTAGAAAAGTCCTGTTGAGTTTTCGGCGCCCTATTCTGGTCTGCTTCTTGCTGTAGATTTCGTTCGCGGCGCCGAGCCGTTCACAGACTGGAGCATCAACATCCAGCTCAGGGCATGCAGTGCCCAGCAGAGCCAAAAATTGCGGGTGTAGAAAAAAAGAATGGAGGTCATCGCCAGGATAACCAGTTTAACCAGGCGGTGAACTGCCTTGGGTTGATGAAACACGGCCATCGGTGCAGCCAACAGCGCAGCGGACCACACCGCCCAGTACCCCGGCGCATCGAGCGCAATCGGAAACGTGACAAACAGCTCGTCGAGCGCCCCACGCAGAAAAGACCAGAAAAACTCCTCCGCCCCGCACAAACCGATGGTCGCCAGAGAGTCCAGCCATTGTTCCACGCCCGGTCGGGCGCCCCTTTTTTCCGGACCATCGACCGTCCACATTGATGCCGCGCGCGCCAGCAAGGCAAAGGCAAACAACGCCAAGGCAAGCCCTATGCCGATGCGCAAGCTGACCGCCCAGTCGATAAAATAAAGCCCCACGAGACGAGGGGAGACTCCGCCTGCAATTAACGCCAGATAGGGCGTCAAGACCCAGAAGGCGGGCATGAGAAAGGGCTGCACGGTTGTGGGAAGATATGGTTTGGCGCCCAACGCAGCAACGCCTAAGATGAGCGCCATCACCAGCCAAAAACCGGCTGCGTGAAAGCTCAGGAATGCGTCCATTCATGCTATTGTACAGGATCGATGCGTTCTCTACAGGATCACCGGCTCTTCGTAAACGCCCCACGCTTCACGCAAAACATCCATCATCTCCTGCAGAGTTGCGTATTCGTGGACGGCGTCCAGGATCGGGGCCATCAGGTTGACGTCTTCACGGTGGGCGGCGCGCGCCAGCTCGGCGAGGCGTCGGCTGACGGCGCGGTTGTCGCGGCTGCGCCGCACTTCGTTGAGCCGCGCCACCTGCCGCCGATAGCCGTCGACGTCCATCTTCAGCAGCGGCGGCGTTGGCTGCTCGCCGCTGATAAAGTCGGTCACGCCGACGATCACGCGGCGACCGCTCTCGACCTCGCGCTGAAAGCGCACGGCGGCCTCTGCAATCTCGCGTTGAAAGAAGCCTTCTTCGATGGCGGAGAGCACGCCTCCGCGCTCCTCAATCTGGCGGAAATAAGCGCGCGCTTGGCGCTCGACCTCGTCGGTGAGCGCCTCTACGAAGAAGGAGCCGCCCAAGGGATCGACTGTGTTTGCGACGCCGGTTTCGTGCGCAATGATCTGTTGCGTGCGCAGGGCGACCGTCACCGCCTCTTCGCTGGGTAGGGCCAGCGCCTCGTCGAGCGAGTTGGTGTGCAGGCTCTGCGCGCCGCCGAGCACAGCCGCCAACGCCTGGATCGCCACGCGGGCCACATTGTTGAGCGGCTGCTGCGCCGTCAAAGTTACGCCGGCCGTCTGCGCATGGAAACGCAACATCCACGAGCGCGGATTGCGCGCGCCGAAACTCTCGCGCATCTCGCGCGCCCAGATGCGTCGCGCCGCCCGGTATTTGGCGATCTCTTCAAAGAAGTCGTTGTGGGCGTTGAAAAAGAAGGAGATGCGCGGGGCGAACTCGTCGATCTCCAGGCCACGCGCCAGCGCCCAACGCACGTACTCGAAGCCGTTCGCCAGCGTAAAAGCCAGCTCCTGCACGGCGGTCGAGCCCGCCTCTCGAATGTGATAGCCGGAGACCGAAATCGGGTTCCAGAGCGGCATTTGCCTGGCGGCGAATTCGATTGTGTCGGTCACCAGCCGCATCGAGGGCCGCGGGGGGAAAATGAACTCCTTTTGCGCAATGTACTCCTTGAGAATGTCATTTTGCAAGGTGCCGCCGAGTTTGGCGCGAGGGACACCCCGCTTTTCAGCCGCAGCGATATACATTGCCCAGAGAATGGCTGCCGGGCTATTGATGGTCATCGACGTGGTGATTTCGGCGAGCGGCAGGCCAGCGAGCAGGATTTGCATGTCGGCGAGCGAGGAGCAGGCCACGCCGCACAGTCCGAACTCCCCTTCGGCTTCCGGGGCATCGGTGTCGTAGCCATACAGCGTAGGCATGTCGAAGGCGATGGAGAGGCCGGTTTGCCCCTGTTCGAGCAGATAGCGGAAGCGTCGATTGGTCTCCTCCGCTGTGCCGAAGCCGGCGAACATGCGCATGGTCCACAGCCGGCCGCGGTGGCCCGTGGCGTGCACCCCGCGCGTGTATGGGTATTCGCCGGGCATGCCTAGGTCTCGGTCGTAATCGGCGTCGGCGTTGTGCAGCGGCGTATACACGCGATCGATCGGGACGCCGGAAATCGTGCTGAATTCCGGATAGCGCTCCGGAAAACGCGCCATCGCCGCGCGCAAAGCTTCTTTCTTCCAGGCGGAGACGCGTTCGGCA
>JANWYX010000383.1 GCA_025055055.1 Caldilinea sp.
TGCACCGGTGCTGCGCAACACGCGCTCTGCCACGCTTCCCATCACAAGCCGACTGAGGCCGGAACGCCCGTGCGTGGCCATGGCGATCAGGCCGATTCCCTCCTCATTGGCGTATTGGACGATGCGCTGCGCCGGGTCGCCGAACTGAACCTCGAGCTTCACGGCGTACCCCAAAGAGCGGAGACGCTCTGCTTCGGATTGTAGCGCTTCCATGAGTTGTGTGCGCACGACCTTCAGTTCCTCTTCGGCGGCTTCGTATTCCTGTTCTACGGCCCCGACGTAGGTTTCATAGGAACCGGAGAGCGGATAACCGCCGGATAGAAGCGTGCGCGCAGAGGAGGTTTCCAGGGGGAAGCTCGGCGGCTGCGCCACGCGCAGCAAGATCAGGGAGACATCGCGCGGGTCAAAAAAATCAAGCACGACGCGTATAATCTGCAGACTGAAGTCAGAACCGTCGAGAGGAATCAGAATTTTGCGCTTCATGATGTTCGCCTCCTTTCAGATCAATAGAAGGGCGAGAGAGAAGAGCAGCGCCCGGTCCTCTACTCATTTGAACGCCTCTTTCGCCTCATCGCAGCAGCACGCCGGTCGGGTCGAATTTCCAGGATTGCAGCACCTTCATGTAGTTTGCGCGCTCGAACGCCGCCGGTTCAGCCACATTCTGCTGGCTCATGCTGCCGCGCGCCTGCATTAACGACCGGTATTCGTGCTCCTCCAGCCAGCGCGCTATCTCCTGCACGATCAGGCCGATGCGCTGAACGCCGTTGCGCAACAGCTCCGAGGCCATCATGGTCACGCTGGCGCCGGCCATGACGCCTTTCAGCACATCCTCGTAGGTGTGCACCCCGCGCGTGATGGCAAAGTCCACCGGCACCTTGCCGTACAGGATCGAGACCCAGCGCAAGGGCAGGCGCAGTTCATAAGAATTGGAGAGCGTGAGATTGGGCACTACTTCCAGCCGCTCCAGGTCGAAATCCGGCTGATAGAAGCGATTGAAAATCACCAGCCCATCGGCGCCAGCCTTGGCAAGCCGCATCGCCATGTTGGCGAAGGAACTGAAAAACGGCCCCACTTTCACGGCGAGCGGGATAGAGATGTTTGCCTTGACGTCGTGTACGACATCCAAATACATCTGCTCCACTTCGGCGCCGGTCAGGGCTGGGTCGGTGGGAATGTAGTAGATGTTCAGCTCCAGCGCATCGGCGCCGGCCTGTTCGATCATGCGCGCATACTCCACCCAACCGCCGGTCGAAACGCCGTTGAGGCTGCCGATGATCGGGATGGCGACGCTCTCCTTGGCGCGGCGAATCAAATCGAGATAGCCCTCCGGACCGACGTTATAGCTGTCCAATTCGGGGAAATAGTGCAACGCCTCGGCGAAGCTCTCTGTGCCATACGAGAGGTAATGGTCGAGCAGATGGCTCTCGCCGACGATCTGCTCCTCAAAGAGCGAGTACATGACAACGGCGGATGCGCCTGCATCCTCCAGCCGCTTGATCTTGTCCAGACTTTCAGAGAGCGGCGAGGCGGCAGGCACTACCGGATGTTTTAATTTCATGCCCAGATATGTCGTCGTCAGGTCGATCATGGGTTACTTGCCTTTCCAGAGTTTGAATCAAGATTGCAACTCCGCAGCATGCCGCGTCGTGCACGCTTGCAGATGCGCAGCAGCGACGTGAAATGCAGCGCATGACGAGGCGCAATGGGGAGCCCCTTCCTCCAGGCGACCCGTCTTCATTGACGTTCGTGAGCCAGCTGCCCGCCACGCGCTGCATTCTCGCGGATCCTTACACCGCCGGCTCAGCCGCCAGACGCTCTAACTCTTTCCAGTGTTGTGCTATCAGTTCCTCCGCCTGCGTCATCAGCGCCTCCGCCGCCTCCGGGTCGCTCTGCATCAGCATGCGATAGCGCGTCTCATTCATAGCGTAATCGCGGAAGCGAATCTTCGGTGGCTTCGAGTCGAGCTGGAAGGGGTTCTTGCCCTCAGCGCGCAGCCGCGGGTCATAGCGATAGAGTGGCCAGTAGCCCGACTCCACGGCCAGCCGCTGCTGCTCCATACCCTTCGCCATGTTGATGCCGTGCGCAATGCAGTGGCTGTAGGCGATGATCAACGAGGGGCCATCGTACGATTCGGCTTCTTGGATGGCGCGCAGCGTCTGCGCGTCGTTGGCGCCCATCGCCACCCGCGCCACGTAGATATAGCCGTAATCCATCATCATGCGAGCCAGATCCTTCTTCGGGGTGCGCTTGCCGCCGGCGGCGAATTTCGCCACCGCGCCGAGCGGGGTCGCCTTCGAGGATTGCCCGCCTGTGTTGGAGTAGACCTCGGTGTCCAGCACAATCACGTTGACGTTGCGGCCGCTCGCCAGCACGTGGTCGAGCCCGCCGAAACCGATATCGTAGGCCCACCCGTCGCCGCCGACGATCCAGATGGACTTCTTCACCAGTTTGTCGGCCAGGCTCGCCAGATCGCGTGCGTCGGGGCTATTGACGCCGGCCAAAATCTGTTGCAACCGCTCGACGCGCTTGCGCTGCTCGGCGATGCCGCGTTCGTCGGATTGGTCGGCATGGAGCAATCCGTCGGCCAGCTCGTCGCCGATGAGCGGACGCAGACGATTCACCAGTTCACGCGCGTATTCGTTCTGTTTGTCGAGCGTGATGCGCATGCCTAGACCAAATTCGGCGTTGTCCTCGAAGAGCGAGTTCGACCAGGCAGGGCCGCGACCTTCGGGGTTGACCGACCAGGGCGTGGTCGGCAGGTTGCCGCCATAGATGCTCGAGCAGCCGGTGGCGTTGGCGATGATCGAGCGGTCCCCATAAAGCTGGCTGATCAGCTTTAGATAGGGTGTCTCGCCGCAGCCGGCGCAGGCGCCGGAGAACTCGAAGAGCGGCTGCAACAGCTGCACGTTCTTGACGTTGTTCCACTTAAGCGTGTCAACGTGCGGCGTCTCCGGCAGTTTCGTGAAAAAGTCCCAGTGGCGGGCGCCCTTTTCGCGCAAGGGAAGCTGCGGCTCCATGTTGATCGCCTTGCTGCCGACCGCCTGCTTGTTTTTGGCCGGGCAAACTTCCACGCAGAGCTGGCAACCCGTGCAGTCCTCCACCGAAACCTGCAGCGTGTAGCGACGGTCGGGGAACTCGCGCCACTTGGAGGGCGCCGACAGGAAGCCCTCCGGCGCATCGGCCAGCAGTTCCGGCTCCACCAGCTTGGCGCGGATGACGGCGTGCGGACAGACATAGACGCACTTGCCGCACTGGATGCACACGTCCGGGTCCCACACCGGCACTTCCAGCGCAATGTTGCGCTTTTCCCACTTCGTCGTGCCGGTCGGATAGGTGCCGTCGACCGGCAGGGCGCTGACCGGCAAAAGGTCGCCTTCGCCCTTGATCATTTTGCCGAGCACCTCTTTGACGAAGGCAGGGGCTTCCTCCGGCACCGGCGGCGGCAGTTCGATCGTGCTGGTCACCTTGTCCGGCACCTTCATCTCAAAGAGGTTGGCGAGGGTGGCGTCGACCGCGGCGAAATTTCGTCGCACCACGGCCTCGCCGCGTTTGCCGTAGGTCTTTCTGATGGCGTCTTTGATCTTGGCGATCGCCTCCTCGCGCGGAAGGACGCCACTGATGGCGAAGAAACAGGTTTGCATCACCGTATTGATGCGACCGGCCATGCCCTGTTCCGTAGCGACGGAGTAAGCGTCGATCACATAGACCTTGAGTTTGCGGTCGATGATCTGCTGTTGCACCACGCGCGGAAGATGATCCCAGACTTCATCGACAGGGTAGGGGGCGTTGATCAGCAGCACGGCCCCCTCTTCGGCCGCGCTCAAAATGTCATAGCGCTCCAGAAAGCCGAACTGATGGACGCCGATGAAATTGGCCTTCTGGATCAGATAGGTGCTGCGGATCGGCCGTGGGCCAAAGCGCAGATGAGACACGGTGCGCGCGCCGGACTTCTTCGAGTCATAGACGAAGTATCCTTGCGCATAGTTGTCCGTCTCTTCGCCGATGATTTTGATCGAATTCTTGTTGGCGCCGACTGTTCCATCCGAGCCGAGCCCCCAGAAGAGCGCTCGCACAACATCCTTCGGCTCGATCGAGAACGTGGGGTCGTACTCGAGGCTGGTGTGCGTGACGTCGTCGACAATGCCGATCGTGAAGTGGTTTTTAGGCCGATCTTTGCGCAGCTCGTCGAAGATCGCCTTGATCATTGCCGGCGTGAACTCTTTGGAGGAGAGGCCGTAGCGTCCGCCGATCACGTTCGGCAGTCGTCTAAAGGGTGACCAGCCGGCAATGGCGCCTTCGGCTAGCGCCGTAAGCACGTCT
>JANWYX010000460.1 GCA_025055055.1 Caldilinea sp.
CCTCGACGCTGCTTGTCGGGGTCGGCGGCGGAATCGACATTTTGCTGGCAAAACTTTACGAAGCGCGGCGTATCGTTGCGATCGACCTCAATTCCGACATCATCGATCTGGTGGTGAACCGCTACGCCGACTTTACGGGTAACCTTGCTTCCGGTGAGACGGAGGTGCTGACCGCTGAAGGGCGCAGTTTCCTCACTCGCACAAGCGAGCGCTTCGACGTGATCCAGGGCATCGGGCTAGACAACATCGCTGCGCTTAACACGGGCGCTTATGTGCTCTCCGAGTCCTATCTTTACACGGTCGAGGCCTTCGAGCTCGCCTTGAATCGACTGACGCCCAACGGCGTTTTCTCCTGGACGCGTGCGGCCACCGATCCCCCGATCGAGACGCTGCGGTTGACCGGGCTGGCGGCGGAGGCATTGCGCAGGCGCGGGATCGGTGACCCGGCGGCGCATATTATCGTCATTGAAAACGATACGCAGTCAGCCATCAACCTGCTGGTCTCGCCTTCGCCCTTCACCCTGGCTCAGGTTGAGCGGTTGGAGGCATGGGCGTTGGAGAATGGCTTTGGGATTCTGCACGATCCCTTCACGCCGCGGGGCACCGTCTACGCCGAATATCTGGCGGCGAGCAATCCTCGCGCGTTCGAGGAGCGCTATCCGTTTAATATCTATCCGGTCACCGATGATCGCCCCTTTTACTACAACTATTTCAAATGGGGTCGCCTGATGGAGGGCGGCGCGCGCACCGGCAACCTGAGCGCGCGCGTGCCGATGGGCAACATCATTTTGCTGACGATGCTTGGGTTCAGCCTGGCGGCTGCCGTTGTGTTTGTCGTCTATCCGCTCTGGCGCAGCCAACGCGCCGGACTGGCGATCCCGAATGCAGGCAAGATGCTTGTCTACTTCAGCGCGCTGGGAATGGCCTACATGTTCGTGCAGATCGTGTTGATCCAGCGTTTCACACTCTTCATTGGCTACCCGACTTTGGCAATCACGACAACGATCTTCAGCATGTTGTGCTTTTCTGCGTGCGGCAGCCTGCTTGGGCGTCGATTGTTGAGGGTGCATACGCAATTGCCTCAGACGATCCTGGTCGTCTCCGCTCTGATTTTGCTCTATGTATGGGCGTTGCCTGCTGTGTTCTCTGCATTGTTGGGGCTGTCCGACTCTGCCCGCGTGATTGTCAGCGTCCTGCTGATTGCGCCGTTGGCCTTTTTCATGGGCATGCCGTTCCCCACCGGCATCCGCGAAGTCGGACAGGCGGCGCCTGCGCTGGTCCCCTGGGCGTGGGGCATGAACGGCGTCTTTTCTGTACTTGGCTCAACGGCGGTGATCCTTGTGAGCATGATGTCAAGCTTTACGGTTTCCTTGATTGCGGCGGCGTTGATCTACGGCGTGGCGGCCTGGACGGCGCCTGCACTGCGCGAGACCCGAGTGGAGAAAATCTATGCACCGGCAGCATATCCAGTGGTTGATTGAGCGTATGGCCGATCGGGCGGTGGAGCCTGCGCTGATTTGGAATGACTGCGCGACCACCTATGGCGAACTGTTGGAGCGGATGCGCTTTTGGAACGCCTTCCTAACCGATCATCGAGTGGCGCCCGGTGAGGTGGTGACTTTGGAGGGGGACTATTCACCCGCCGCGGTCTCTCTGTTGCTGGCGCTGATCGAACGCGGGGCCATCGTCGTGCCGTTGACCAAAGCCGTAGAGGCGCATCGAGAGGAATTTCTGGAGATTGCGCAAGTGGAATCGATCGTCCACATCGACGAGCTAGACCGCTGGCAATTCACGCGCACCGGTCGCACCGCCGACAACGCGCTCATCGCAGCGTTGCGCGCGACAGGGGAGCCTGGTCTTGTGCTCTTTTCCTCCGGCTCCACCGGCAAGAGCAAGGCCGCGCTGCATAATTTTGCACGGCTGCTCGAAAAGTTCAAAACGCCTCGTCAGCGCATGCGCACCATCACCTTTCTTTTGCTCGATCACATCGGCGGCGTCAACACCTTGCTTTACACGCTCTCGAACGGCGGCGTCGTGATCGCGCTGCGCAATCGCGATCCCGAAATCGTCTGCCAGGCGATCGAGCGCCATCAAGCCGAAATGTTGCCGACGTCGCCGACCTTCCTCAACCTGTTATTAATGTCGCATGCTTATGAACGTTACGACCTTTCGTCGTTGAAATTGATCACTTACGGCACCGAAGTGATGCCGGAAAGCACGTTGACCCGCCTGCATGCGCTGTTTCCTCAGGTAAAGCTGCAGCAGACATATGGCCTTTCCGAGCTGGGCATTTTGCGCTCCAAATCGAAAGACTCCGGGTCGCTCTGGGTCAAGGTGGGCGGCGAAGGGTTCGAGACTAAAGTCGTCGACGGCGTGCTGTGGATCAAGGCGCAATCGGCCATGTTGGGTTATCTCAACGCGCCTAGCCCTTTCGACGAGGAAGGTTGGTTCAACACCAACGACATGGTCGAAGTGGACGGCGAATATATTCGCATTCTAGGACGCAAGACCGAGATCATCAACGTCGGCGGCCAGAAAGTCTACCCCGCCGAGGTGGAGAGCGTGCTGCTCCAAATGGAGAACGTCGTGGACGCCGTTGTTGTCGGCGAGCCGCACCCGCTCACCGGCGCCATCGTCACCGCCCGCGTGAACCTGGCGCAGCCCGAGCCGGCGCAGGCCTTTCGGCAACGCATGCGCGCTTTCTGCCGAGAGCGATTGGCTTCCTACAAAATTCCGGTCAAGGTCGAGATCGTCGACAGCGAGCAATTCAACGCTCGCTACAAACGCGTGCGTCGATAAGGCAACTTCTATCTCTTGCTCGAATGCCTCGCCAGGGTGTCCGACCGCCGGTACAAGATCATCCGGCAACGATCATGGATGCAGCTGTTAGCCTCTGCGGGGTGCATCCGACCCATGTTCTTGATCGCCGACATGCTGTCAGCGAACTGTAAGCTGATGATATTGGAATCCGTGATAGTCTTTGACAGACGCCCCTCGTGGGAACAGATCGGGCGCGTCAATGCATCGTCAAAAATGGCAAAAATGGCTCGCAAACTTACAGTCGATCGACGCGCAGCTTAGAAGTGTGTCCTCCTAAAAGGCGCATCCGGTTGCACTTCGTGAATTCGATTCAGGGAATGTCATGACGCACATCGACCAAAACAGAAGGCCCGCTCGAGGAGGAAGAACGGTCATGTACGCAAACGGTATGCGCAAGCTGGGAGCACCGGCCATAATTTTGGGGTTGCTGGCAGTTTTGGTCGGCCTGCGCGTACTGCCGACGGCAACGGCGCAGGCGCAGCAGAGCGGCGTCATCGTGCATGACGTGGTCGCCGATTTTTCTCCGACCTGCGCAACGGCGACCAACGTCGTTGTCAGCGATGCGCTTGGCGGCGAGCTGCGTCTGGCGGCGACGCTGGAGGATTACTTCAACGGCTCGCAGGTAGATGGAAGCCGCTGGCTCGTCGGCAGCGCTAACGCCTGGTATACGGCGCCTGTTACGGTCACCAACGGAACGGTGACGCTGGACGCCATGTACTTGCGCTCTCAGACAAGCTTTGCTACGACGCAGCCCCGCTTTTTCGAGACACGCGCGCAGGCGCGCAGCGACGGCAGGGCGATTGGCCCGATCGATCTCGGCTATTACCGCGCTCTCCCTCCGCTGGACCCCAACGCGCCGACGCCGACGACTGCCTTTCGTCTCTTCATCACCCGCACCGACGGCACCCTCTATGTAGCGGCGCGCGACGGTGTCAGCCCTAGCCCATATTACAGCGTCGATCTGCCCACCGTCGATCTGGGGCAATATCACCTCTTCCGCATTGAGTGGGACGGCGCAGAGACGCGCTATTTTGTCAACGGCGTGCAGCAAGCGACGACGCCCGGCGTGGCCACGCTCGACACCTATGCCTTTCTCTACAGCCAGACGCCCTCGACCTATGGGGTCAGTCCTCTGCGCGTGGATTGGGTGCGCGCCGGGCAATATGCAACAAACGGCAGCTTTATCTCCTGCGTACAGAACGCCGGTCAGCCGGTGAACTGGCTCACGCTGACCCTGAACGTGGATCAACCCGCTAATACCACGGTGACGGCGTGGACGCGCACCTCCAACGACGGGGTGAACTGGAGCGAGTGGGCGCAGACCGGCGGAGCGACGATCACCAGCCCGGCCGGTCAATATCTACAATATCGTCTTGACCTGGCAACCACAAATGTGTTGCGCTCGCCGGAAGTGCGCAGCGTCACGCTCCAAAACGCGCCCATCGGCTCGGCCACAGACACCCCAACGCCGACCGGTACACCGACCGAGACACCCACCAGCGCGCCGACGAATACGCCGACGAATACCCCCACCGGCACACCCACCAATACGCCGACGAACACGCCGACGGCGACGCCGACCAATACCCCCACCAACACACCGACGCCGGCGATCCTGCCCGTGGGGCCGGGCGGTTTCGTCCAGACGAGCGCAGGCGAGTTTGCTGCGCCGTGCGCCGTCTTGAACACGGTCAGCGTTAGCGACGCCGGAGGCGGCGAAGTGCGCCTGTCTGCCACGCTCGAAGATTATTTCAATGCCCCTTCGATTGACACGAACCGCTGGCTGATCGGTTACGCCAACACCTGGTACACGGTCCCGCCCGTTGTCTCCAACGGCGTGGTGACGCTCGACGGCTCGCTGTTGCGGTCGCAGCTCAACTTTCAGCCTTATCAGCCCCGCTTTATCGAAGTGCGCGCGCAGCAACGCGTCAACGGCGGCTACGCCGGC
>JANWYX010000261.1 GCA_025055055.1 Caldilinea sp.
CGTATGATAGTGGTTGGGGAAGGCAAGGATGCCGACCTGGTCGAGCTTGTGTCGGTCGATGCGCGCGTCCTTGGCGTGAATATGAAACAGTCGATCCTTGAACTCGCGCATCGGCGCCAGGTAGTCCATGTGTTGCCAGATCATATGCGAAGGATCATAATTTAAGCCAAAATTTTTGCTTGGAATGTCTTCAAACATGCGTCGCCAGATGGCAGGCGAGTGCGCAAGATTCTTGCCGCCGGGCCATTCGTCGCGCGTGAAAAGCATCGGGCAATTTTCAATGGCGATCTTGACGCCGTTGTCCTCTGCGAAAGCGATCAGCGGCTTCCAAGTGTTGAGGAAGCGCGGCCAGTTTTCATCGACCGATTTGGTCCAATCGCGACCGATGAAGGTGTTGACGACAGCGACGCCGAGCAAGCTCGCTGCCTTGATCACAGCCTTGATGTGCTCAACGTAAACTTGTGCCTCCGCCTCGTCCGGCGCCAGCGGATTCGGATAGTACCCCAGCCCGCTGATGCTGACGTTGTATTGCGCCATCAGATCCTTCACCCTGGCTGCGTCGTCAGCGGTGAAGCCGACGACGTCGATGTGGGTCACGCCGGCGTAGCGACGCTCGGCCTTGCCTTTGGGCCAGCACATCAGCTCGACGCAGCCGTAGCCCGTCTCGGCGGCGAAGGCCACCACTTCTTCCAGCGATAGGTCCGGCAAAATTGCACTGACAAATCCAAGTTTCATGGGCGTCTCCTAGGGTGGCAATCTCTATACGAAAACTACATTTTATACTATGTCATGTGTTGCGTCTTGCATGGTTCGTAGTGCGAAATGAGGCGCAAACTGCGCAACATGCATTCCTTTTTTACTCCCCTACTTTCACCCAGCGCTGCTCGTCGTGGCTGCGCAGGATCGCCTCGCAGAGCAAAATCTCCTTGTGGCCTTCTTCGAAGGTGGGGAAGAAGGGAGTGGCGCTGAAGTCGCCGGCGGCAATGTAGTCGTAGAAGGCACGGAAACACATCTTGAAGGAATCAGGATAGCCCTCATTATGGCCGCCGGGATAGTCGATGTAGCGCGCCACCGATGGGTCCATCAGGCTGGGGTCTTTGAAAAGATGTTCGTTGGGTTGATTACGGTGGCCGATCCAGAGTTCGTTCGGGCGCTCGCCGTCGAACCAGATAGCGTGCTGCGTGCCTGCGATCTCGTAGCGTAGACAGTTCTTGCGGCCCGCCGTCAGCTGCGAAACCCACAGCACCCCGCGCGCGCCGTTGTTGAAGCGCAACAGCACTGCGCCCATGTCCTCGGTTTCAATCGGAATTGCCTCCGTCTCCTGGTGGACGACCGTCTTGGCGCTGAATGTCTCCACCTCCCCTTTGGGCCGATAGCGGGTGGGGAAGACGGTGCGCAGGTCGGCGAAGACCTCGGCGATCTCCAGCCCGGTGATCGTCTGCACTAGGTCCATCCAGTGCGTGCCGATGTCGGCGACCGCGCGCAGCCGCCCCCCCTCGGAAGCCAGTACGCGCCAGTTGTAATCCGTCGGGTAGAGCAGCCAGTCCTGCACGTAGTTGCCGAAGATGGAGACGACCTCGCCGATCTGTCCGGAGCGCACGCGCGCACGCGCCTCGAGGCTGGTTGGATAGAAGCGGTAGTTGTAGTTGACGCCCGCCGCCAGCTTGACCGATTTCGCCAGTTCGACCAGCTCCGCCGACTCGCGCGAGTTCATGGTCAGCGGCTTCTCGCAGAGCACATGCTTGCCTGCCAGCAAGGCCGCTTTCGCCGTCTCGTAGTGCCAGCGGTTCGGCGTGGTGATGTGCACCGCCTGCACGTCGTTATCGGCCAAAATTTCGTCGAAAGAGGCATAGGCTTTGGGGATGCCATGCGCAGCGGCGAAGCGCTGCGATTTTTCAGGCGAAGAGCCGAGCACGCCCACCACGCGCACGCCAAGGCGCCGCAGCGCCTCCGTATGCGCCGGCCCCATGAAGCCTGTGCCGGTGATGGCAACGCCGATATCATACATGGTTTGCTCCTCCTTCGATGGTTGAAATGCAATTCATCATCCTCAAATTCAGGGAGATTGAGCGCTGGTGTTTGTAGGATTTTCAGAGATACTGTAGACCAAGCGATTGAAGCTTGTCAACTAAGGGTCGAGTGATGGTCGAGAACTTCCCCCATCCCTATGCGCAAATGACGGTTCGCCGCCGGAGCGTGTAAAATACAACAAGCGCCGGAAGCATGATCTTCACCGGGGAGAGATCCATCATGACGCTTTTCACGGGCTTTCGCCCACCGATCGCATTTCACACCAACATTCTGACCATTTTTCCGGGCTTTCAGCCCTGGAGTCTACCCAAGCTGGCGCGCTGGGCGGTGGACAACGGCTTCGACGGGTTGGAGGTCGGCCCCGCCGTGCCCCTCAAGGCTGCCGACTTCACCGAAGCGCAACGCATCGGCGCGCAGATTTTCTGCCTCACCTACGGCCGCAACGTGCTGGCGGGCGACCCAGAGGAGCGCGCCCTGCATCAGCGCAACGTGCTCGAGCGTGTACGCTTCGCCGGCGGCGAAGGGATTCCGCTGGTCGTGCTGGCGACGGGACGCATCCCGGGCAAAAGCTTGCGCGCCAACCTGCCCGACGTGCTCGAGTGGTTCGCCGGGCAAGTGTTGCCATTGGCGCGGTCGAGCAACGTCACCGTCGCCGTGGAGAATTGCCCCGCCGTCGGCAACATTGCCACCAGCCCGGCTATGTGGCACGAACTCTTCGACAACGCGCTGCCGGAGCTGATGCTGGCCTTCGACCCCAGCCATCTCGTCTGGCAGTTCATCGACCCCTACGCCGCCCTACACGACTATGCGCCTCGCGTGCGCCACGTGCACGTCAAGGACGCGCTCGTAGACCGAACAAGACTGGCCTGCGAGGGCATCGACGGCGAAGGTTGGTGGCGCTACACGCTGCCCGGCTGGGGAGAGCTGAACTGGGCGCGCATCATCGCCGAGCTGCGCCGCGTCCATTACCCCGGCTGCCTGAGCATCGAACATGAAGACGCCGCCTGGGATCGCAGCGAGGGGGAAATTCTGCAATCTTTACTGCTTAGCAAACGCTATCTCGAACAATATCTTGCCGATCCGGTCGAAGTGCCTGCTGTTGAGGCAGTGGCGCCAGAGCGAGTGGCAGGTGTCAAACCTATTTGAATCGAGGAGTTAAACACCATGGCCCCCAAACTACGAGTGGGATTTATCGGCGTCGGGCGCATGGGCGCCGTGCACGCCAGCATGATCGCCGAGGAGCCGGACGTGCAGATCGTCGCCGCAGCCGACATCGACCCTGCGCGAGCGGAGGCGTTCGTGCAAAAATGGGGTGGCCGCGCCTTCACCGACCATCGCGCCATGTTGGAGACGACCCCGCTCGACGCCGTCTACATCTGCACGCCGACGCGGGCGCATGCCGATATCGGCATGGACTGCTTGGAGCACGGCGTTGCGTTGTACGTCGAAAAGCCGCTCGACCTTGATCTGCGCCGCGCGCGGCGATTTGTCGAGGAGGCCGAAGCATGCAATGCACTGGCCATGACCGGTTTTCACTGGCGCTACACCGAGGCTTATCGCCGCGCGGAGGAGATGTTGGACGGCGCCGCAATTGCGCTGGTCAATTTGCGCTGGTATTGGACGCGGCCGCCGATCCGCTGGATGTGGGATCGAAGCGAAGCCGGAGGGCAGATCGTCGATCAAAATATCCATCTGATCGACGTCGGCGCTGCACTGGCGGGCGGCGTGAAGACGGTCTATGCAGCGTACAACGAACGGCAAGCCAACCACGAGCCGGAGTTCCAAAACTGGGATGGCTACGCGTTGACCTTGCACTTTGGGCGCGGGGCCGTGGGCGTCTGCGCAGGGACCTATGCGCTCTTTCCGGAAATTCAGTTGGCGCCAACTGCGGACTTCGCCGTGCGCGATTGTTTGGTGCGCATCACCGACAAACAGGTGCAGCGCTACACCTCCGCCGGCATCGAAAGCTGGCCCAACACCGAGCCTCTGCATCGCGCCATCAACCGCGCCTTCATCGCCGCCGTGCGCAGCGGCGACCGTTTGCGGGTGCACACCACTTTGCGCGATGGGCTGATGACGACGGCAACCGTGCTGGCGGCCAACCGTTCGGCGCAGACGGGTAAACCCATCGACGTGGCGACGTTTCTAGAGAAGGAGAGCACATGAGGGGAGACGCAATATATCCGCTGACCGTGGCGATGGCGGCGATCGCGCGACCCACGTTCGACGTTGCACTGGCGCAGTCGGTCGCCGACGAGGCGCTGGCGTGCATGGAGCGCAGCGGGCTGCGCGTGGTTGGAACCGGCAATTCCCTGATCATGGACGCCGACGGTGCAGCACGGATGCAAGACGCGCTGCGCAGCCTGGAGTGCGATCTCCTCGTCCTATTGCAGGCCAGTTTCGCCGACAGCAGCATGGCGGTGACGCTGGCGGAGATCGCAGCGCTGCGGCGCATCCCGGTGTTGCTGTGGGCTGCGCCGGAGGCGCGCACGGGCGGCAGGCTGCGACTCAACAGCCTGTGCGGCGTCAATCTGGCGGGCCATGCGCTGATGTTGCGACGTATTCCGTACGACTATGTGCTGGCGCCTCCTCACGACCCGACGGCGCTCACAAAGATGATCACACTGGCGCGCGCAGGACGGGCCTTGCGCATGCTCAACGGCGCCGTCATCGGGCTGGTCGGAGAGTATCCTGCCGGCTTTGACACTTGCGCCTACGAGGCCGACGACCTCAAGGCCCTGTTCGGCGTGCGCGTGGAGCGGATCGCCCTCAACGAGGTCTTGCAGGAATCTGCCGCCGCGCCGCAGCCAGAGCGAGAACGATTTTTGAGGCGCGTCGCCGCAGTTGCGGCGAATCTACACGAGCTGGACACAACGGCCGTGCGCGGCACCGCAGGCGTCTATGCTGCGCTGCGGCGTCGTATCGAAGCCGGGGGGCTTTCCGGCGTGGCGGTACGCTGCTGGCCGGAGTTTTTCACCGAGCTGGGCTGCGCAGCCTGCGGCGCCATGAGCTTGCTCAATGACGAACGCTGCCCGACCAGTTGCGAGGCCGACGTCAACGGCACGGTGACGTCGCTGCTGCTTCAAGCGTTGAGCGGGGAACCCGCCTTCATCGCCGACCTAGTCTCGATCGAGGCGTCCGACGACAGCGGCGTGCTCTGGCACTGCGGCCTGGCGCCGGTGAGCATGGCCGACCCCGAGGCGGAGGTGTTGGGCGCAATCCACAGCAATCGAAAACTGCCGCTGCTCTTCGAGTTTCCGTTGAAGCCGGGCCGCGTCACTCTGGCGCGGTTGCACCGCAGACCCACCGAGAATTTCAGCACAGATGCGTCCAACGGCGCCAAGAAAAGTTACGCCTATGCGCTTGTGATCGGCAGCGGGGAAATGCTGCGCGCAGAAAAGAGTTTCTCGGGCACGAGCGGCGTCATCCGTTTCGATCGACCGGCCATAGAAGTCTTCGACACGATCATGCGCCTCGGGCTGGAGCATCATGTCAGCCTGACGTACGGAAACCATTGTGAGGCGCTGCGTCATGCGGCGCGAGTGGCGGGAATTCCGGTGGTGGAGATGCTCTAAGCCGGGCGTCTAATGCTTGCACAAGTCAGACGCATTGCGCCATCAGTTTGGCGCCTTCCTTCGGCAGCAACGCTTTTGCCATCGACATACATATTGCCATCGACATGAAGAAGCGTTGCCGATGTTTCAACGCCATAATGCACCCGGTCACTTTTCCGCCCGATGGGTGCGCAGGCGGGGAAATGGTATGCTCGACCGTCCGGCCCCGACGCCTCCCTATGCGGCGGCGAGGGATTCCGGAGGACGTCTTCCATTAACGCCACGCTCTCATCACGAAACGCCACGCCCTTGTCTTCCACCGGAAAACGGACAGCATGCCCCTCCTGAATGCAATCGTCGGTCTCCCTCTCACCGTCAAAGAGCAAGTTTTGCAGCTTCTACGAGAAAACTTCACCGAACCGCGCAACGCCTCAGCGGAGCCGGACGAAGGGGGTTCGACGATGACCTCGGATGAGAACGGGGATGCTGTAATTGCGGCGCTTATCTTTTTGTAAATTTAGCTACAATTTTTCGTTGTCCTTCGGCAAAAACGCCTTTCTCCAAAAATTTCTGCGTAGGGATGCGACGGGTACATCCGATCCTTTGTGCGGCAGACGACCCTCTACGTTACAATGTGTGGATGACGGCGGGCCACTGCCATCCGACTTATGAGGCAAAGGATTGCGTCGCAAGTTGATAAAATCGGTTCGGCGAATAATCGATGAAACTTATTTACAAATAACATCTGACCGGAGGAGCGACGATGGACAAACGCATTGAGGCGACGATTCACGGCCGTGTGCAAGGTGTTGCCTTTCGTTACTATACGAATAATCAGGCGAAGCTGCTCGGCCTACGCGGCTGGGTGGCCAACCGCCCTGACGGCACCGTGCGCGTGGTGGCCGAAGGACCGGAGCCCAATCTACGCAAATTTGCAGCTTGGCTACACGAAGGCCCGCCCGCCGCACGCGTCGATTTCGTCGACCTCCACTGGCTGGACGCAACAGGAGAGTTTCGAGATTTCACGGTTCGAGGATAACGCCATGACCCACCCAACGATACGTCTGGCGCTCTGCGCCTGCTGCGCGATGCTGCTGGTTGCAGGCTGCCGACCGATCACGCCATCCCGTGCTTCGCCGCCGACGCCCATCGTGGAAACAGGGGAGCAAGGCGACCGACTCAACATTTTCGTCCAAGACAAGGGCGTTCGCATCGACGTCTACAGCGAACGTGGCATTGGCGCTGCCCAGGTGCACTTCCCCGGCCAGATCGGCGAACCGATCGTGGTAGCTTTCCACCTGCAGGGGCTGGAGCAGGCGGTCTTCGACAACGGCGAACAACGGCTGGAGATCTCGGTCTCCAGCCACGACCCTTCCACCGTTTTCCAGTCTCTGACGACTCAACAAGGCGTTCGGCCGCTCACCGAAGACGATCCCCTGTGGGCGCGCGTTGAAATCGTCGCCGAAAATAGCGCCCTTGCCACTATTCCACTGCGACAAGGGCGTATCGAAGTCACGCTGCCCTCCGGCTTCCTCAACGCGCAGCATCCTGTGCTCTCGTTGCGCTGGATCGATTTCTACCGCTGAGCCTCAACCTCAAAGCCACCGGGTTGACACGATGCGCAACGCCGACGGCCGAACTCTGCGCAAGAGCCCGAGCTGGCGGCTGAAACACTCCAGCCGCCACAAAGTCTCCGGAACTTCGCCTCATTGACGAACGTCCTGTATAGTGACAGCGTTCGTCTTGATCGATCCAAAAGAACGGTGAGCCTATGAAAAACCAATGGAGTCGCCTGATCTCTGGCCGCGTGAGCAGCCTGGCCATCCTGATGGCGCGCCTGCGATTGGCGTCGCTGGCGGGTCTCTTTTTGCTGGCTGCGACGCTGAGCGGCTGTGTGATTCGACCGATTGCGGCCGGCCCCCTGGAGCAGGCGCCACTGCCTTCCGACCAGGGGCCGATCATTGCTATTGCTCCGATTGCAGCGGCCTCCGGCGAAACGGTCTCGGTCTCCGGCGCCGGCTGGGAGCCAAACGAGGTTGTGTTCATCAATCTGGAAGGCGTCCAGGACGGAGAGCCGGTGCAGGCGACGCTGGTCAGTGGAACCACCGACGCCGACGGCCGCTTTTTCCTGGTCTTTGTGACGCCGTTGGATTTCTTCTGGCGAGACGTGACCGACCTTCAGGTGGTGGCGCGCTCGTTGCGCGGGGATCGTTCCGCCGCCGCGGCCTTCGAGCTGCTGGTGCGCGAGGAGACCGCTACACCCGTGCCGACGCCGACACCCACGCCCCATCCGAGCGTCCCTCCTGCAACTTCGACGCGCGATGCACAAGACCTAGGGTACGGCGTAGCGACGGTGTTGAGCCGCGGGCTGAATATGCGCAGCGGCCCCGGCGTGATCTACCCCGTCCTCCGCACGTTGACCTACGGCACGCGCATCGGCGTGCTCGGACAGGACGCAACGGGAACGTGGCTCTTCGGTCAACTGTGGGACGGCACGCGTGGCTGGGTCTCGCGCGCCTTCACCGACTATCTCGGCTCGCCGCCGGTGGTGGCTGCGCCGCCTGCGCCGACGCTTCCCCCTTCGGCGACGCCTACGCGCACGCCTACGCCGACGCCTACGCCGCCTGTAGGGCTGGCCTGGCGCGGGGAGTATTATGACAACCCATCGCAGATGGGCGCGCCGCGCGTGGTGCGCCACGATCCCGCCATCCATTTCAACTGGGGCTTCGGTGCGCCGGCGCCCGGCCTTCCGGCCACAGGCTTCTCGGTGCGTTGGTCTCGGCCGCTTTACTTTGCCGCCGGAACGTATCGCTTCTTCGGCGAGAGCGACGGCGGCGTGCGCATCTGGGTCGACAACCGCCTGGTGCTCGACCGATGGAGCGGCGTCGCCGGCGCCTATAGCGCCGACGTATGGCTCGAGCAAGGCTCCTACACGATCTACATCGACTACGGCCAACGCCGCCAGCCTGCTTATATGACTTTCGGCTGGACTCGGCTTGAGCCGACGCCTCCGCCCTCGTTCCCGGATTGGCGCGGAGAGTATTTCAACAACCGCCATCTGTCCGGCGCGCCGGTGCATGTGCGCAACGACCGCGCCATCGATTTCAACTGGACAAACGTTGCGCCTGCGCCTGGGCTGGGGACGGTGGAGTATTCGGTGCGCTGGTCGCGCACGCTCGACTTCACCCGAGGAGACTATCGCTTCTACGTGCGCTCCGACGACGGCGTGCGCGTCTACGTCGACGGTCAGCGCGTCATCGACGAGTGGCGCGATATGAGCGGCGCCACCACCTACACCGCCGACCGCCGCCTGGACGGGCGCCATCACATCGTGGTTGAGTACTATCAGAATCGGGGTGCAGCCCTCATCACCTTCTGGTGGGAGCGCCTCCCCGCCACGGCCACGCCCACGCGCACACCGACGCCCACCCGCACTCCCACGCCTCCTCCCACGCCCAACCCCTTCGCCGATGCCAATCCCTCCTCTGGGCCTGTGGGGACGCAGGTGACGGTGAGCTTCGGCGGCTTCCCGCCCAACACGGCGGTCAATCTCTATCTCGGCGGCTACGTGCGCGCGGCCGACGCGGCCGGCGCCACGGTCTACGCCAGCGGCAGCAGCGATCGCTTTGGCAACGGCAGCCTGCGCTTCACAGTGCCGGCGACCTGGCCGGACGGGAGCTCGGTGCCGCCGGGCAAGCTGGCGCTGCTGGTGGCGACCGCCGATTTCCGCATCAGCGCCGCCGCCGACTTCGATGTGACGCAGCCACGACCCACCGTGGCGCCGAATCCCTACGTCGAGGTCAACCCCAATTCCGGTGGCCCCGGCACGCAGATTACAGTGCGCGGAGGCGGCTTCCCGGCCAATCGCGTCATCAACCTCTACTTGGGCAGCGTGGTGCGCGCCAGCGCGCTCGGCGCTGCACCGCCGATTCAGACCACCACAGGCGACGTCAACGGCAATTTCACTGCTATGATAACCTTGCCGGCGCGCTGGTCGGACGGCAGCCCAATTCCCACCGGCAAGCTGGTTATCCTGGCGGCGACGGACGATTTCGCTGCGCAGGCCACGGCCACCTTTGACTTCTTTGCAACGCCGGCGAATCCATCGATCAACCTGGCGCCCGCCGCCGGCCCTGCAGGCACGCGCGTCGTCGCATCCGGCAGTGGCTTCCCGGCCAATGCAGCGGTGGCAGTCTACCTGGCGCCGCTCGATGCGTCGATAGGCGACGGCGCGCTGGTGGCATACGTCTCTGGGCAGACGGATAGCACCGGTCGCTACTCGCTCGTCTTCACCATGCCGGCGACCTGGCCGGACGGCGGCGCCATCACGCAGAATCGCATCGTCGTCACCGTGGCGACGCCCGACTTCAGCGTCTCGGTGAGCAGCGTCTTCGCCTATCAGGTCGCAGCGCCCACGGCGACGCCCACCGTAACGCCGACGCCGACCGGCACGCCGCCCGCCTCGCCGACGCCGACGCCCAACCCTTACGCACAGGTCAGCCCGGGCTCCGGTCAACCTGGCGTGACGGTGACGGTCAGCGGCGGTGGCTTCCCGCCCAACACCATGCTCTATGCGCACCTCGTGCGGTTGGATGGCTCGGTGGGCGAAGGAGACAGCTACGTGCGCTATGCTTCGGCGCCGAGCGACGCTCTAGGCAACTTCCTGATGAGCTTCGTCATGCCGGCCACCTGGCCCAACGGCGCAGTGATCGCGACGCAGCGGCTGGTGATCCTGGTGACGACCGACGACTTCAGCGTGCAGGCGGGCGTCACCTTCGACTTCGAGCAGCTGCGAGCTTCTGGCGAAGCGCCGCCGGAAGGGTTGAGCGCGACGCCGAGTCCACCGGAGGAGCCTACGGGCGAGGACGGTTAAGACACCTTGTTCGGCCGACAAAAGGCGAGCAAAAGAATACAATCGCATCAACCGAACGAATCGGTTGATGCGAGACCTCTGTCACCCTTTTCCAGGACGCTCCATAAGCTTCCTGGAAAAGGGTTGTTGCGCCGAACCTAAAGTTCCCAAAGAAATAAAGTTACGCAGTGGAACTTGACGATCGAGAGCGCAGATTGAGCGAATGGCAGCAAGGACGCCAGATGCGGCCGGGGGGCTGCGGCTTCTCGGCGCCAAACTTTCCCAAAAATCTATTCCACAAGAGAACCTCACCTGACTGCGCAACTCCTGAGCAAATCTGAAAAGAATCGATCATTTGCGTTTGCAAATTTATGTTATAATTTTTTTACAAGTCCTTGCTCGCCCGTTCAATTTCCTGATTGTCTGAAAGTTAGCATCTCATCCTGATATATTCTTCGCAGGACGTTCCACTGTGATGGCGTTTTGTGTGCAGAGTTCATCGGTTTGATGCGAGGAGGCGCACGATGAAAATTCCCTTTATCGGTAAATCCGGCCCGAATTTTGCAGATGATCGTCTGCAGGCAACTGCGCGCGAGGCGCTGACAGAGGATCCGATGATCCACGATCCCGATATTTTTACGGTGGAAAGCGTCAAGGGTGTGATTCACCTGCGCGGCGTTGTCCACAGCGAAGCGGAGAAGCGACGCATCGAGACCGTGATCATCAATGCCCTGCAGACAAAAGGGTTGAAGTTTGATCGGATTATCAACGAATTGCGCGTCGTGAATTGACGCGGGTGAATAATTGCGAACGATGTTGATGCGAGGCGCGAATCGATTTACACCTGCGTACATGGCGCTCTATCGAAGCGGCGAGCTCCATGCACGGGCGCAAGAAGCTGTGGCAGGGTTGGCGCAATGTCGTGTCTGTCCGCGAGACTGCGCAGTCGACCGGCTTGCGGACAAAACGGGCGTTTGCAAGACCGGTCGGTATGCGCGGGTGAGCAGCTATTTCCCGCACTTCGGCGAGGAAGACTGTCTGCGCGGGTGGCGCGGCAGCGGAACGATCTTCTTCGCCTGGTGTAATTTGCGCTGCGTCTTTTGTCAGAACTTCGAGCTCAGCCAGGAAGGTGTGGGCGTGGAGACGTCGCCGGAGCAGTTGGCGGCCATGATGCTTGAGCTGCAGGCGCAAGGCGTCCACAACATCAACCTGGTGACGCCGGAGCACGTCGTTCCTCAGGTGTTGGAGGCGCTGGTCATCGCCGTCGAGCAGGGATTGCGGCTGCCGATCGTCTACAACACCTCGGCCTACGATTCGCCGGAAAGCCTGCGTCTGCTCGACGGCGTTGTGGACATTTACATGCCGGACTTCAAGTTTTGGACTCCTCAGCTAGCGCAACGCTATTTAAAGGCGAAAGAGTACCCGGAGGCGGCCCGCCGGGCCATTCTGGAAATGCATCGGCAAGTCGGCGACCTGGTCATCGATGAGAATGGACTGGCGCAACGCGGGCTGCTGCTGCGCCATCTCGTCATGCCGGGGTTTTTGGAGGAAACCAAGGCCATCCTGCGCTTTGTGGCGGAAGAAGTGTCGTCCAACACGTACGTGAATCTAATGGACCAATACTACCCGGCGGGTCGCGTCGACGCCCAACATTACGTCGAGTTGAATCGACGCCTGACGCGCAGCGAATACACAGAGGCGGTTTCTTACGCGCAAAGGTTGGGTCTGACGCGGCTCGACCGCCGTCGCAGCCTGCACTGGATCGGCGTTCACTGAGGATAGGCGTTGCGGCGGCGTTCGGCGCGCCACGCTTCGATCTGTTGGCGCGTTTTCGCCCAATCGGAATGAACGACACCCGCCATGCCCAGCTTGCGAGCCGCCTCAACATTTTCCTCTAAATCATCGATGTAGAGAATTCGCTGTGCAGGGACGTTGAGCAGCTCCATCGCCAGCTCAAAAATCTCTGGAGCCGGCTTGCACATCCCGACTTCATTGCTCATCATCACCAAATCGAACTCCTTTAGCTCCGGCGCATGGTCGTCGAGCCAGGCGACGTGGATGGCATTGGTGTTGCTGATGGCGCCGATCGCCAGCTCGCCTTCCTGCCGCAGGCTCACGGCGTAGGCCAGCGCAGCGTCGTCGCGCCCAAGGCCGCAGCAGAACGCATCTGCAAATTGCTCCAGCTTGCATTTGGCGCCGAAGCGCTCGTTGAATCGGCGAACCACCTCCTCAGGTGCGATCTGCCCAATTCCAAAGGCAGGCGCGATCTCTTGATAGAGGTAGAAAATCTCCTCGGCGTCGACGCCATAGAGCGCTGCAAGCGCAGACAGCGTGCGCCCGTGGTCGTAGCGCACGAGCACATTGCCCAGATCAAAGAGAATCGAATTCATGTTCGTAGCTTCCACAAAACGACTCCTGACCTTCCAGGCGTCATGAGAGAATTGAACAGACGTTCGCCGACGAAGGGCGAATCAAATTCTTGCGCCATCGGCATTGTCGATCAGACAGAGGCCGAGCGGCAAAAAGAAGAACCGCTTGCAGGTTTGCGTGAACTCGCATCCTGAGCTACCATCGATCGCAGGATGTTCTTGTCGATCTACGCGTGTGAACGCTGCCTCAGCGTCGCAAGAAGCATACGCCGCCGTCTTACCGTCTAGACAATTGCTCGTGCAGACATCTCAGGAGCCTGCGTAAGGAGTCTACGATGAAGGCCGCCTTTTCCTTGTGCACCCTCTTGACTCGATCGCTTGCGCCGGCGCTATTGCTGTTCGCTCTGTTGTTCACCTCGGTGAGAGCACAATCGGAGAGCCCGATCGATCCCGTCGACCTCGAAGTTTTTATGGATGGCCTGATGGCCGCCCACCTGGAGAGCCATCACATCCCAGGCGCAACGTTGGTCATTGTGCAGGGAGACAAAATCCTTCTGGCCAAGGGATATGGGTATGCAGACCTGAAAGCCCGCACGCCGGTCGACCCTGAGCGCACTCTCTTTCGCCCCGGCTCGACGTCGAAACTGGTGACCTGGACGGCCGTCATGCAACAGGTCGAACAGGGGAACTTGGACCTGGACACCGACGTCAACGCGTATTTGGACTTTCCGATCCCGGCCACTTTTCCGGAGCCGATCACGCTTGCCCACCTGTTGTCGCACACACCGGGCTTTGAAGACATCGGCGAGGGGCTTTTCGTGCTCTCCGCTGATGAATTGCTTACGCTGGAGGCGTATCTCAAGCAACATCTGCCGGCACGCGTCTTTCCACCGGGACAAGTGAGCGCCTATTCTAACTACGGGACGGCGCTGGCGGGATATATCGTGCAGCGTGTCACAGGCGAACCTTTTGAGAGCTACGTCGAGAAGCACATCTTTGAACCGCTCGGAATGGCCGCAAGCACCTTTCGTCAGCCGTTGCCGACACAGTTGGCGCCTCACCTCTCCGATGGATATTTTTACAACAACGGAGTCTATCGCACCGGCGGCTTCGAGTTCATCTCCGCCACTCCCGCAGGCGCCATGAGTGCGCCTGCAACGGACATGGCGCGTTTCATGATGGCCCACCTGCAAAACGGTCGTCTTGGCGAAGCGCGCATCCTCGAGGAAGAGACCGTGCGACGGATGCACAGCCGGCTCTTCACGCCCGATCCTCGCCTGGATGGAATGGCGCACGGCTTCATGACGATGACGGTGAACGATCGACGCATTCTTCATCACGCCGGCGACACGCTGCTCTTTCATACAGGCCTCTACATTGCTCCTGAGGAAGGAGTGGGTCTTTACGTCTCCTACAATGCACTGGGGGGCGCCTTGGTGCGCGATGCGCTCTTTCGAGCGTTCATGGATCGCTATTTCCCAAGTTCACCTGCCCCTGTGAACCCACCGGCTGACGCTGCGCAGCGCGCCGTCCAGTACGTCGGCGAATATCACGCCGCGCGCGCCAACTACACCACGATGGAAAAAGCGCTTCAACTGCTCCAGCCGACGCTTGTGCAACTGACAGATGAGGGCGCCCTGCGCGTCTCTACGGGTGGGACGACGGAAACCTACGTAGAGGTGGAGCCCGGATTCTTTCGCCATTCTGAGCGCCAAGACAGGCTGCTCTTTCAGAAAGACGCCGCCGGTCGCATTTGGCTGCACTTCAACGACTTCACGCCCTTCACTTCTTACAAGGCGCCCTGGTACGCTACGTTCTCTTTTACGGCGTCCCTAGTCGGCGGAGCCTTGTTGTTAACGCTTCTATCGATGTTTGGCTGGGTGATCGCCTTTGCAGCTCGCCGAGGGACAGGGCGGTCGCCGTTGGTGGCCGGCTTGGCGCGTTGGACGGCCGGGCTTTTCGGCGCTGCGTTGGCGGCGTTCCTAATTATATTTGTGAGTGTGCTAGGAGACATTCACCCCGACTATGGTGTGCCCAGACTCTTTTTTGGTGAGCCGCCGCTGCTCCCGGCGCTCCTCATTTTGGCGTTGACGATCGTGCTGTTTGCATTGGGCATGGCGTTTTTCGCCGTTTTAAGCTGGCCGAAACGCTACTGGGGGTGGTTCGGCCGCTTGCATTATTCCATGCTTACGCTGCTTGCCCTGGGCATGGTCTGGGTGCTATGGTACTGGAATTTCTTGGATTTCACGCCGTAGCAGGGGGCTTTTGCGCTCAACCTTGCATCTCCGCCGGCGCCCAATAACGGTTTCCGGAATAAACCGTCGTTTCAGCCGGCGGCAACGGCAAGGACGAGAACGACCAAGAACCCCAATAGGCCGATGATTGCGATGAATAAAGCAATGAGCAGGTGAGACTGATCCTGTGCACGACCGGGGAATGCGGTCTTAGACTCCTCAACCGAGGATGAATCGGTCCTGCTGTGTGAGACAAGCCGACGGAAAAGCTGCACGGCGACACCCCCTATTGTGAAAACAAATCCCAAACACAGGCGCAAAGGTGCTCCTGATCAAAGAGTGCGCTGACAGGATTTTCATCATTATCGACGCCGTCAAGGCGGCTTGGCGCCCGATGGTAGAAAATCTCCGCCCTCCTCCACATCTAATCCAGATCTTCCTTCAATATAGGTTGGTCGGTCAGCAGCGTCAACCGACGAATCCCCTACAAAATTGCCGCAGCTTCAGGCGAAATGCCGTGCATGGAAACTGCGCAAATGTCGTAAAAACCGTGGGGAGCATCACTTGCCAATTTGCCGACCGCATTGATCGACTGCAGCATTCATTGCAGTCGATCAAGATACCCCAATCTGTTTGCAGGAAGCGTTTAAGTCATGTATCCTTTATCAAAGAGTGAGGGGTTGAGCGATCGATATTCGCAGAAAGTTCTTCACCCGCTTCCACCGGATGCAGTTTGCACGGTGCGAACTGCATAAATCCTCAGAGTCAACGTCGACTCGCTCTTCTATTTGAGGATCACGAACAAGACGAGAGAACACATCGTGCCTGCTCTTGCGCTTAGTCTGGTCATACTGTTTGTTTCTGCACCGATATTCTGGCTCCTGAAACCTCATCGCTCTCTATGGTTTGCCTGGCTCAGCGCCCTGCCGCCTGCTGCGATCACCGTGTGGCAGGCGTTGCAGCTGCCCGCAGTCGCCCAGGGCAATTTCATTGCAGAACGTTATGCGTGGGCGCCCACGCTAGGGCTAGAGCTTGCTCTGCGTCTGGATGGGCTGGCGCTCTTTTTCGGCCTGATCATCACCGGCGTCGGCGCCTGCATCGCCTTCTACACCGCCTATTATTTCGAGGGCGAGCCGAGACAGGGTTTTTTCTACCTGGTGCTCTATGGCTTCATGGCGAGCATGCTGGGCTTGGTGTGGGCCGATGATCTTCTGACGCTCTTCATCTTCTGGGAAGGCACAAGCATCACGAGTTATCTGCTGATCGCGTTCAAGAGCGACTACAAAGGGGCCACCGAAGGCGCTCGCCGCGCCTTGATCGTCACAACGGCCGGCGGCCTGGCGATGCTGGCCGGAATGGTGCTGTTGGGGTTGCACGTGGGGTCGTTCAACATCAGCGAAATTCTGAGCGCTCCCGACATCGCCACTGCGTCCATCACGCCGGTTGCCCTGGTCTTGATCTTCCTGGGCGCCTTCACCAAATCGGCGCAGTTCCCCTTCCAGTTCTGGTTGCCCGGAGCGATGGCAGCGCCGACGCCGGCCAGCGCCTATCTCCACTCGGCGACAATGGTGAAAGCAGGCGTCTTTCTGTTGGCGCGGCTGCACCCGACCTTCGGCGAGCTGCCCCTTTGGTTCTGGACGCTCTTTCTAGTCGGCGGCTTCACCATGGTGCTCGGCGGTGTCAGCGCAATTCGCTACACCGACATGAAGGCGCTGCTCGCCTACGCCACCGTCGCCGTGTTGGGCACGCTGGTGATGTTGTTGGCCTTCCGGGAAAAATATGCCTACGAAGCGTTCGTCGTCACCGTGCTGGCGCATGCGCTTTACAAGGCGCCGCTCTTCCTCAGCGCCGGCATCGTCGACCATGCAACGGGCACGCGCGATTTGCGCAGGTTGGCCAACCTGGCGCGCGCCATGCCGCTCGTGGCGGCCACGGTGGTGCTGGCTGCGCTTTCAATGTCCGGCGTAATTCCGACGATGGGGTTCCTGGCCAAGGAGTTGATGCTGGAGCAAGGCTTTCAACGGATCGAGCATGGCGAAGCCTTTGTCGGTGGGCTGATGTACGCAGCCTCGGCGTTGGCTGCGCTTTTCATGGTGGGGGCCATTGTGACGCTGACATGGGAAGCCTTCTTCCGTCGTCAGGCAGATGAACAACATCCCGCCCATCTGCATCACGCGCCTTCGCCGGGCTTTGTTGCGCCGGCGCTGCTCTTGACACTGTTGGGAACCTTCGGTGCATTCTTTACGGGCGTATACGAAAATCTGCTCTTTGCGCCTGCGATTGCGGCGATTTCCGGAGAGTCGACGGCGCTCGAATTGAAATTGTGGCATGGTCTGACGCCGGTCTTCCTGACCAGCCTGGCCGTGCTGGCAGTGGGCGTTGGCGTCTTTGCCCTCCGCAACCGGGTGCGTCGGGCGTTTGCGGCTGTGCCGGAGAAATTCAGCTCGCTGGCCGCCTACGACGCCCTCATCGACGCCATCTATCACTTCGCCTATCGGCTCACCACGGTGATCCAGGGCAGCCCGATGGCGCCGCAGGTCAGCGTCACGTTGCTGGCAGGGGTGGCGGTGGTGGTCTATGCACTTTTCTTCGCAACGGCGCGCACCAGCGTGCTGCTCGACTCGCTGGAGATACCCAGCATCGCCGAATGGCTGATCTTTGCGCTTGCCATTCTGGGCGCGCTGGCGACGGTGCGCGCCCGCTCTCGCCTGAGCGCCATCATTTCGCTGGGTGTGGTCGGAATCACGGTAACCATCTTCTTTATTGTGTTTGGCGCGCCAGACTTGGCGTTGACACAGCTGCTGATCGAGGTGCTGACCGTCATCCTGTTGGTGCTTGTCTTTTTCCGCGTGCGACCCGATCCATCTGTTGAGATGGACAAACGTCGGGCGTTTCGCATCCTCGTGGCGATCGCCATGGGCTTTTTTGGTTTCGTTGTCGTCATGGTCAACCATGTGACGCAGATCGGGGAAAGCATCAGCCCGTATTTTCTGGAAAAGTCCTACTCGCTCGGCAAAGGCGCCAATGTGGTCAACGTCATTCTCGTGGATTTCCGCGGCTACGATACATTGGGTGAGATTACGGTGTTGGGGCTGGCGGCATTAGGCGGCTATGCCCTGCTACGCAGCCCACAAATTCACAAACTGCGTCGGCGCATCGTCGCTGCCCGCAGTAGTGCAAGCGAGGACGGCGCGCAGCCGGTTTCGTCCATCAGGCAAGAGGCGACGGAGGTGGGACATGATTGAAATCTACCTACGCCTGGTCGATAAAATTCTGACGCCTGTCATCCTGCTCATCGCCATCTTTCTCTTTTTGCGCGGCCATGACTTGCCCGGCGGAGGCTTTATCGCCGGATTGGTGGCGGCCTCGGCGATCGAATTGACGATTCTAGCGCGAGGCACACAGGCCACGCGTGACCGTTATGGCCCGTGGGCGGTTCCGCTGGCCGGCGCCGGTCTAACCATTGCGGTGGGCGCTGCGCTGTTGGGCATGTACAACGGCGGCTTCTTCCGCAGTATCTGGCTCGAGTTTTCCATGACCGGAGAAAAGCTTAAATTCGGAACGCCGCAATTGTTCGACCTCGGCGTGATGTTCGTCGTGGTCGGCATGGCGATCACCTACTTG
Source organism: Caldilinea sp. (assembly GCA_025055055.1). GTDB lineage: Bacteria > Chloroflexota > Anaerolineae > Caldilineales > Caldilineaceae > Caldilinea. The sequence goes on from JANWYX010000261.1 coordinate 18,665, forward strand.
TTGCGACTGGGCGAAGCGGCTGAAGCCGCCGTTACAGAGCAAACGCGCCTCGGAAGACAGACGGAGGATCGTCAACGATGACTGCATTCATGCTGGCGCTGTTGGTCGGCGTCCTGTTTGCCTGCGGCGCTTATCTGGTCTTGCAACGCGGGCAGATCAAGTTGATTCTAGGGCTGGGGCTATTTACCCACGCCGTCAACCTTGCTCTGTTCGGCACCAGCGCTCTAACCCGCGGCGCGCCTCCGATCGTGCCCGAAGACATGGAGAGTGTTCCGCAAAGGGCCGATGTGCTCTTCGCCAGCTATGCGGATCCGCTGCCGCAGGCGCTGATTCTAACGGCGATCGTGATCAGTTTCGGCGTCACCGCCTTTATCGTGGCGCTTGTTTATCGTCGCGACGCCTTGACCGGCAGCGATCTGGCGCCGGGCGAGCTGGCGACGGTAATCAATACTTCCGACCCCTTCGCAGAATTTACGCTGCGCACGAAGCTGCCCGACGCGGCTGACGATTACGACATCCTGCAGTACGAGTTGGACGAAGTGTACGATCATCCTGAAGCAGAACGAGAGGTTGCGCGCGAATGAGCCTTCATCCGACCGTGATCACCTTGCCTGTGGCCATCCCGCTGCTTTTGGGAGCGGCGGGGATGTTCCTTCAATTCCTGCAGCTTCCTCGACGGCTTCAGATTCAACAGACGCTGGTGGGGGGCGGCGTCATCGTCAATCTGGCGGTGGCGCTTCTCTTGCTGGTCTTTGTTCTGAACAAAGGACCGGTGGCCTATCAGATGGGGCTTTGGACGCCGCCTTTCGGCATTACAGTGTATCTGGACGCCCTCAGCGCGATCATGCTGGTCATGGTTGCACTGCTCAGCGTCTTAATCTTTCCCTTTGCCTTGGCGACGATCGACTCTGAACGGGCGCAGCTCGGCTTCTTTCCGATGATGCTCTTTTTGCTGATGGGAGCGAACGGCGCATTTCTAACGGGCGACCTTTTCAACCTGTACGTCTTCTATGAAGTGATGTTGATGGCCAGCTTCGTGCTGCTGACGGTCGGTGGCACGCCCAGCCAGGTCAACGGCGGCATCCGCTACGTTGTGCTCAACCTGGTGGGCTCGATGATGTTGCTGTTGGCCGCCGGCGTCAGCTATGGCACCTTGGGCACGCTCAACATGGCGCACATCGCCGTGCGCATGAACGACGCGCCTTATCTGGTGCAGGCGATGATCGCCGGGCTGCTGTTGATCGCCTTCGGCGCCAAGGCCGCTGTCTTTCCGGTCTTTTTCTGGCTGCCCAGCAGCTACCATACGCCCCATCCGGTCGTGACCGCCCTTTTCAGCGGCGTACTGACCAAGGTCGGCATGTACTCGATGTTTCGCATCTTCCCGCTTTTCTTCCCGTGGCTATTGAATAGCTGGCAACCGTTGCTGATGGCAATTGCGGGCCTAACAATGGTGGTCGGCGTGTTGGGCGCCTTCGCCCAGCCGACGATCCGCCGTCTGCTCAGCTTTCACATCATTAGCCAGATCGGCTACATGGTGATGGGGTTGGCCGTCGCCATGACGCCGAACCCTTATGGCGTCGGCTTTGGTCTGGCGCTAGCGATCCTGTTCCTGGTGCACAATCAGATCGTCAAAACGGCGCTCTTGCTGGGCGGGGGCGCCGTCGAGCTGGAGATGGGCACGGGAAAGCTGAACGAGCTGGGAGGACTGGTGCGGCTTAAGCCTCTGCAGGCAACCATCTTCTTCATCGCCGCCTTTTCGTTGGCCGGCTTTCCACCCACGAGCGGATTTATCGGCAAGTTGGGGCTGCTGGAAGTCACTTTCTCCTCTGGCCAGTGGGTGATCGCAGGCGTCAGCGTTTTCGTGAGCTTGCTGACGACAATGAGCATGATCCGGCTTTGGCAATACATTTTCTGGGGCAAGCCCCATCGACACCCCCCCACCTCACGACGGCGGATGGAGCCTAATTATGCATGGATGACGACGGCGCCCGTGATCACATTGGTTGCCCTCAGTCTCGCCCTGGGACTTTTCGCACAGCCCGCGCTTGACGTGGTGCAGACGGCGGCGAATCAGGCGATCGATCGCGCCGCCTATGTGAAGACGGTCGGCCCCATGTTGACCGAACAAGACTTGCGCATTGCACCGCCGGAATGGGGTCTGACCGACCTCGGACAGGCGACGGAGCTGGCGGGGAGGTGAAGGATGCACACGCGCAACATCTTCGTGATGAATCTCATCCTGGCGGTTTCTTGGAGCGCGCTTCAGGAAAGCGTTGACACTGCGACTCTCATGACCGGCTTTGTGCTCGGTTTTCTTGTGCTTTCCGCCATCTATCGCGGCTATGCCGGGACGGTGCTCGGTGTCTTTGGCTATGTCCTCTTTCTGGTTTGGAGTATCATTGTCGCCAGCGTGCAGGTCGCCGGCTATGTGTTGTCGCCGGACCCTAAACTCGACCAAGGCATCGTCGAGATTCCGCTGGACGTGCGCAGCGACTTGGAGACGGCCATTCTCGCCAGCTCGATCACGCTCACGCCCGGCACGATCAGCATTCACATCGGCCGCAACCCTGCGGGACAGCGCGTGCTCTATGTGCATAATCTTGTCATGGGAGACGCGGCGGAGGTGCGGCGGAAGATCAAGCACGATTTTGAGCGGCGCATTTTGCGCGTCACGCGCGGAGGGGTGATCGCATGACGCTCGATTTCTGGCTGGAAGTGTTGCTGGCGATTATGGCGTTCTCTTTGATGATCTGTTTCGTGCGGCTTTATTTAGGACCGAATCCGCCGAACCGCACCGTGGCCTTCGACACCATCACAAGCCACGCCATCGGCATCTTTGCCTTGTTGGCCATGCGCAGCAAAGAGGCTGCGCTGCTCGACGCAGCCATCGTCACGGCGGTGCTTGGCTTCGTCGGCACGGTCATGTTGGCACGCTATATCGAACAGTCCAACCTGCAAGATTGGGAGTCGGACGAGGAGTAGGGCGACGATGTCGGTATTGGAAATTTTTATTCTCCTTTTGAGCGCTTTTGGCGTCTTTTTCATGTTGGTCTCCGCCATCGGCATCGTGCGCCTCCCCGACGTCTTCTCACGCATGCACGCCGGTGGGAAGGCTTCTACGGTCGGCATCAGCGCCTTGTTGCTGGCAGCCGGCTTTTATTTTTTCGAGGAATTTCTCTTCTATCGCATGATTCTACTCATCGCCCTGCTTTTTGCGACGCTTCCGATCGCCACTTCCGCTATGTCGCGCGCCGCCTATCGCACAGGGCCGGTGAAACGCAAACATCTCAATTATGACGATATGGCGAATGACGTAAGCGATCGATGAATCGAACGACGTACTTCGCCGATCCGCTTTCCCTCAGGTGAAATGCTCATGTCCTACGATTTTGATCGCGTCATCGAACGACGAGGCACAGACAGCGCCAAATGGGGCCATTTCCCGGAAGACGTGCTGCCGATGTGGGTGGCCGACATGGACTTCGCCTCGCCCCAGCCCATCATCGACGCTTTGACCCGCCGCGTGGAGCATGGCGTTTTCGGCTACGGCCTTGAGCCGCAGTCGCTGAAACACGCCCTCGTCGAACGCATGATGCGCCTCTATCGCTGGGAGATTCGGCCGGAAGAAATCCTTTTTCTCCCCGGTTTGGTCAGCGGCCTGAACGTCGTCAGCCGCGCCATCGGCGATCGGGGCGACGGCGTCCTCATCAACACGCCGGTTTACGGTCCATTTTTGACGGCGCCCGTCAATCAACGTCGCACGTTGCAATCCGCTCCGCTCCAGGTGCGCCAAATGGGGTGTCGTCTTCATTACGAGCTGAACATGGAAGGGCTGGCGAAGGCAATTCAGCCGCAGACAAAGCTTTTTCTGCTCTGCAATCCCCACAATCCGGTCGGCCGCGCCTACACGCGTGAGGAGCTGAGCGAGATCGCCGCCTTCTGCGAGGCGCACGACCTGGTGATCTGTTCCGATGAAATTCACTGCGACCTGCTGCTGGACGACACGCGCCACATCCCGATCGCCAGCCTGGCGCCGGAGATTGCCCAACGCACGATCACCCTGATGGCGCCGAGCAAGACCTTCAACATTCCCGGACTGGGCGCCAGCTTTGCCATTATTCAGAATCCAACGCTGCGCAAGCAGGTGGAGGCGGCGATGGCGGGCATCACCCCCCACGTCAATATTCTGGGCATGGTGGCAGCCGAAGCGGCGTACACCCAGTGCGACCCATGGCTCGAGGCGTTGCGCAGCTATCTCACGGCCAACCGCAATTTCGCCGTCGCTTTTCTCGAGCAACGCCTTCCGAACGTCCGGTTCACCTGCCCGGAGGCCACCTATTTGCTCTGGGTAGACTTGCGCGAAGTCGTTGACGGCAAACCCGCCGACTTCCTCCTGCGCCAGGCCAAGCTCGCCGTCAACGACGGCGCATGGTTCGGCCAAGGTGGAGAGGGCTTTGTGCGTCTCAACTTCGGCTGTCCGCGCTGCACCTTGGAGGAGGGGCTGCGGCGCATGGCGACGGCGCTGAACGGGACTTTAGAATAACTCTCAACCGGTGAACGACGGGCGACGCACGCATGTTGGATACTTGCTGATTGCGGCCGCTGCTGCGCTGGCGCTCTACTGGGGGACGTCGCCCTGGCCTGACACGCCCGACGGCCTCTTTCACCTGCATCGCGTGCGCGCCCTGGCCGAAGCGTTGCAGATGGGCGTCCTCTTGCCCCGCTGGTTTCCCGACTTCGCCTTTGGCTACGGCTATCCGGTGCTCCATTACTATGCGCCGCTTTTCTACTATCCCCCCGCGCTGTTGCACCTCATGGGAATGGAGCTGCTTACCGCCATGCGGCTGGCGCTGGCGCTCTGGTTCGGCGCTTCGGCGCTGGCTATGATGGCGCTGCTGCGCTGCTGGGCTCGGCCGGTCATCGCCGCCGCAGGAACCGTGGTCTATCTGGCCTTTCCCTATCGCCTGTATGATCTCTTCGTGCGTGGAGCCTTGCCGGAGTTCGCCGCCTTTTTCTGGTTGCCGTTGATTGCGTTTTCGAGTTTTCGACTGGCACAATTCGCCGCTGCGGAGAGCGTCGCAAACGGTTTTTGGGCGTTATTGCGTCGCCTTCTGTCCAGCCGATGGTTTGCGCTTACGGCGTTAGCCTGGACCGGCCTCGCCCTGACGCACAACTTGACGGCCCTCATGGCAGTCCTGGCAACTCTCGGATGCGCGCTTCTTCTCTCGCTCTCCCACTCTGTCGCTCTCTCGTCCTCTCATCTTCAAAGCAGATGTCTTGCGCCGGCGGTCCTTCTTCCACTTTTATTCGGTCTGACGCTGGGTGCATTTCATCTGGCGCCTTCGCTGCTGGAGGCCGGCTGGGTGGGAGTGGGGGCTGCGCCGGCGGGCGACGGCTTTCGCCGTCATTTTGCCGACTGGACGACGTTAGCGACCGACGAGATAGTGTATCGTTATCCGACGGCGGCGGAGCCGACCGTCCCGCTCCCGGCTTCTCTGTTTGCGCTCCTGGCCGTAGCTCTGCCGGCGCTACTCTTTTGGCGCACTTCTCCTCTGCGCCCTCATCTTGCACTCACCGTTGCCCTCAGCGTCATCATCATTTTTCTGATGACCTCCGCCAGCGCCGGCCTTTGGACGCTGGCGGCGCCGGCGCTGGGGAAGCTGCAATTTCCATGGCGTTGGCAAACAATTCTCGCATTGTCGTTTGCCTGCATGGCGGCGACGCTGCTCGAAGCGGCAGCGCGTCGTCTGCCGGAGAGGCGCGCCGCCAATTTTGCACGTGCAGCCGGCGGGGCGCTGGCAGTTTATAGCGTCGTCTATGCCATCGCCGGGTTGTCACCGACGCCTGCACCATTTTCTGCGAACGAATTGACCCGCGAGCAGATGTGGCGGTTCGACGCCGAGCACGGACAGGTGGGCGCCACGTGGACGGGTGAATTTCTGCCGCGCTGGGTGAAGGAAGAGCGGTGGGCAATCGGGCGACCGCCTACGACGCCGACGCCCGGCGATGCGACAGTTTCATTTGTCGCTGTCCCTGAGGAGCAAGGTTATCTCCGCAGCACATGGCGCGTACATGCAGATGCGCCGCTGACGTTGCGCTTTCATCGTTTCTACTTTCCGGCCTGGCAGGCGCTCGTCAATGGCGTTGTGGCTCCAGCCTATCCTGACGGCGCCTTAGGTCTGCTGGCCGTCGATCTCGATGCAGGCGAACAGCGCGTTGAGATACGCTTTGCGCCCACGCCTGCACTTTGGCTTGGCCTTCTGCTCAGTATGGCTGCGCTCTGCACTCTCGCTCTCCTCCTCGCCTGCTCGCTACCTCTGCGTCTGACGCTCGCCGGGCTTGGTGTGCTTACGCTGCTCGTGGTCAATCTCAACTTGACGGAAAGAACGATCCGTCCCTTGCCTGTGGGGGCGGACTACGGATCGGTGCGGCTGGAAGCAGCGATGATAGAAGCGCTGCACCCCGGTCGGCCATGGAATGTGCGTCTGTTCTGGTCGGTTCAGCGGCCTGAGCAGCCGTTGACCACCTTCATCCACGTGGTGAACGCCGAAGGTCAGATGGCGGCGCAGAAAGACGAGCCGCTGGCGGGCGCCTTCACTCCGCTCGAGCGATGGCGCAGCGGCCAGCTTTTGGACTTCACGCACCGGGTTGCGCTGCCCGGCGATCTTGCGCCCGGGGTCTACACAATTTATGTCGGTTTGTATCCGTCCGGTCGGCCGGATGCACCGTTGCAGCCGTTGAATCGAACGGAGACGCGACTGGAGGTAGGGCGGCTGGAGGTGCGGCCATGAGTCGGCGACGAATGAATGCGTTGGCGACGCTCTTGGTGGCGGCGCATTTTGCGCTGGCGCTCAATTACAGCATCTGGAATCCGGCCGGCGAAGCGCCCGATGAGGCGGATCACTGGGCTTATGTGGTCTATCTGGCGAGGGAGCGCAGCCTGCCCGAAGGCCCCAAGGTGACGCAGAGCAAGCATCCGCCGCTGGCGCACATCGGCGCAGCTGCGCTGGCCTCACTGGCCGCGCCGTCGTTCGACTTTCTGCGCGCCAATCCCGACGTTCAGCTTCAGCCTGGGGAAAATTGGTCGCCCAATTTCTTCATCCACACGCGGCGCGAGGCGTGGCCCTGGAGCGGGAGCGTGCTCGCCTTTCATCTAGCGCGGCTGTGGTCAGTTCTGATGAGCACCGCTACGGTCGCTGCGGTCTATGCGCTGGCAAAGGTCACCTGGCCGCGACAGCCCGGCCTGGCGTTGACCGCCATGGGAGCGACGGCTTTTTTGCCGGAGCTTGCATTTCTGGGTGGCGCAGTGAGCAATGACAGCACGGCTGCGTTCTTTGGGACATTGTCGCTGTGGGGCGCGCTGGTCATCTTTCGCGCCGGTGCAGCTAATGCACACCGACGTCTGCATCGGGCGCTGGGTGGAACGGCGCCGGCGTTGGGGTTGGGTCTCCTCACCAAGGCCAGCACGGTGGCCCTGTGGCCTGCGGTTGCAATGGCTATTTTCGTCGGCGCACTATGCGCACGCTTCGGAAGGAGGGCAATGGGCGGATGGAGGGCGGCTTTGCGGTCGGCGCTGCTTACATGGCGGCGTTGGCTGCGATACGGCGCTTTCGTCTTTTTGCCGGCGCTCGTCATCGCCAGCCCCTGGCTATGGCGCAACTGGCGGCTCTATGGCGATCCGACGGGCATGGCGCTGGTGCGCCAGACCGTAGACTTGCGCACGACGCCCTGGACGTGGGAGGATACGACCTGGCTGCTGAAGGGATGGTTTTTGTCCTTCTGGGGCAAGTTTGGCGGCGCAGGCCACATTCCGATGGCCGACTGGGTGTATGCGCTGCTCGCCGCATTAACGGCGCTCGGTTTGCTTGGCTATCTACGCGGCTGGCGAGCCCGCACGTCGGACGAGCACGTTGCGCTGGCAGTGCTGGCGACGGCGCTATTCAGCACGGCGTTCGGCGTCTGGCGCTATTCGATGGTAGCGCTGGGCACCGATCAAGGGCGACTGCTCTTTCCCGCTATCGGCGCCATTGTTGTATTGTGGGTGGAAGGGTTGCAGCGCTGGGTGTTTTTCAGGCGAACGTTGGCAGCCGCTGCGCTGCTTGCGCTCCTTGCAGGGTTAAGCGTATACGGCCTTGTCGGCGTGATTCTGCCCGCCATGGCGCCGCCGAAGCCGGCGGTGTTGACGCAACGCCTGCAGCAGGCCGAGCCATTCGACTTCGGCGAGCTCGCTCTCGTCGATTGGGCGCTGGGCGAGGAGATCGTCCTGTATTGGCGCAGCAACCGTGCACCTACGCAGGACTGGCGCACGACGTTGCGCGTGGTCGCCGAAGATGGCAGCCTGGCGTGGGAGTGGCGACGCTCACCGGGCTATGGACGCTGGAGCACCGACCACTGGCCGGAGGGCGTCGTGGTCGAAGACCGCTACGTCATTCGCTGGCCGCAATGGGCGGGACCGGGACGTTACCTGGTCGAAGTGGGTCTGCAGGTGTACGACGGCGAATACGCAACGCCGCAACAAGCGGGCCAAGCCGCCGGCGCACCCTTTGCACCCCTCGGTTGGATGGTGCGATAAGGTGCAGCATTCAGGGAATGGCGTCAAACTTACCGTTCGCTTTCAATCGTCTTTCTCGTCTCACCATCTACGAGACCTAACGCCGGTGGGCGCACCGGCTGCGTCTGACGGTCGGCGTCCGGCGCTTCGTTTCTCCAAGGGTGGCGCGCTTGGCGCTTTCGGCGTATTCGGCGAAGAGGGTGGCGTCTTCCGATTTTCCGAGATCCTGTGCAATCTCCGTCATGCGAGCCATCGTCTAGTGGGCTGATGCGCCTTCGTCAGCGTTTGCAACCGCAGGGCAAAGCGAAGCATGACCGTCGATGGGAGGAGCATGGCAAACGTCGAGGATGTCCCAAGCAGACCGTCGTTGCAAAATTTTTGCGCGCAGCGTCCGTCGCACCTTTCAGCAAGAGTGCACAATGACATATGAGGAATGAGCCAAAACTTCGTTATTGATTCGTCATGCAACGAACTACAAACTTTGCTAAACTACTGATAGTCCCCTTTTGTGGAGGTTTTGAGCACTCAGACTTTTTCCTGAATTCTTCAATGCAAAAGGAGTTCTAGGCTATGAGACGCCCCCCCACATCGTCCACCTTTATGGCTGGTGAACGTTTTCTGTGCACTTCTCTTCGTCGGTGACCCGACCTCTTCGCCGCCGGCGCCGGCGGCTGCCGCCTCCCCGATGGAAAGCGCCTATTTTCAGCCTGGACAAATTACCGTACGCGGTTCATTTCGATACGTTGATCGCAACAACGCCGATCGGCCGGCGCGCTTTGTGCGCGTTCTGCTCTACGACGACGATGCGAACAGCGACGACGACCTGCTGGGGCAGACGACCACGGATCAAGATGGCGTCTTTCAATTTGCGGCGCTTCCAAATCAGGACAATGATGAGCCCGGTTCAACGCTGGACATCTACGTCATCTGGGTTGCCGAATTCAACGACAGCGCCGCAACGCAGCGTCGGGTGGCTGACTTGAACGGCGCCAGCCACCGCTGGCAAAGCGAGACGCGCAGGAATGTTCCAAACGGCGTGGTTGCTTTCAACGGCTATCGACCAACGGCCAATCTTCCGGCCATGTGGATCTTCCAGGACCTGCGCCGCAGTTGGGAATATGTGCGCAACAGCGTGAACATCGACCCTGGGTCGGTGACGGCGCGCTGGGAGAACAACGTCGATTGCTGGCTGATTTGCGCCTCCTATTTTTATGGCGGCGTGGGAGGTCCCTACATCTTTATCTCAAGACGCCACCAGATTTCATCCGATGTCGTTGTGCACGAGGCGGCGCACCATTACCTGTACAACCGCGCCAACTGGTGGGTGCTTGACGCCGGTTGCTTCAACCACGAAATCTTTCTTGAGGTGAACAGTGAAACGTGCGCCTGGAGCGAAGGCTGGGCGGACTTCCTGCCGCTCCCGGTCAACAACGATGCCTGTTTCGACTGGAGAGAAGGTCCTTGTTCAGGAATCCCGGACCAACATCATTACAATCTGGAAACCCATAGCCGGAACGACAATCCTGCCGCCTTCCCCTGGGGAGACAGGGTAGAAGGGAGGATCGCCGGTGCGCTCTACGACCTCTTCGACAACGACAACGAGGGGTTCGATTCCGCCGCCTTCGGCTTTGGTCCCATCGCCGCCATCGTGCTCGACAACCAGCCGGAAGATCGCTTCTTCACCTTTTGGCAGCGCTGGCGCGTCGCCTATGAAAACCGTCGCCACCATGCACTGCGTGCGCTCCACCAGAACACCATCGACTACAACACGCCTCCCCGCTTCGACCCGCTCCTGCCCGACCGCGTGGCGTTGCGCGGAGTCGCCTGGCCGCGCGCCCTCGACCTGTGGAGCTACGCCGTCGACGACGACAGCCCGGATTCGGAGCTGAGCTTCCAGATCATGGCGGTGAGCGACAACCGCTGTGGGGTGACGCTCACCGAAAACCGTTGGATCAACCTGGCGCCGCAGGCGAACCGGCTGGGCGTCTGCGACGTCACCGTGCGCGCTTCCGACACCATCGCCATCGTCGACAATGTGTTCCGGGTCATGGTGGCGCCGATCCTTGCGCACACCTACATGCCCGCCATCATCAAGCCCAACGTGACGGCAAGTGGAAGTCACTAAAGGAGGAAACCTTGATGCGGACTGCCTTTTTGTTGACAATGGCTTTGCTGCTCGCTGCTTGCGCCGGCGTCACGGGCCAGGTCGGCAAGTGGAACTGCAACGACGGCCTCTGCATCGCAGCGGAAATCCTTGACCTGCCGCCTGCGCCGCAGGAGAGCCAACCCGTCCTCACCCTGCTCGTCGAGGTGCAATCAGAGCGCGATATCTCAGAACTCGGCGTCTCGCTTTATTACTCGTTGCCAGGGTGGGCGACCAATGAGGGAACCCCGGAATCGACAAGCATGATGCGAGAAATGCTTTTGGAGGAGAATGGAGTCGGTTGGTGGACGGAGATCAAAGCCGGCGAGGTTCTGCGGGTTGTCCAGAAAGTTCGACTGCTTCAACCGAATGCGCAGATCGATATCTATGCCAGCGCAAGCACCAAACAAGGACTTCGCACTGTCAAGGTCCTAAGCGTGGAGTTCACCCCAGAAAAGATTGTCATCGACCCAACGCCTGTCCCCTATGATGGCACACCACCTTTAGCGCCAACGGTCCCACCGGAAAAAGTCGCCACCTTTGAGGCTCGTTTAACGCAACAGGCCTTATTGACCTCGACGCAGGCGTTCGTCTCGCCGCTCACAACGCCCACGCCGCCCTTTGTGTCGCCGCTGCCTACGCCGGCGCCCGTTGCACCCTGAGGCCGTCAGCTCAGGCTCCACATCCGGACGAATCGAGCCGTCTGCAATGCCTTGGCGAATCGTTTGCGCCACCCATTCTTTGCTGCCGATTTTGATTCCCTCCAAAATCCGACGCACCCGCTCGGCGCCGGCCTGCCGTGCATATAGGGCATCGAATTCGACAATAAAACGCAAATGGTGACGATTGGCCTCGAAGTTCTCGATATTCTGCATCACCAAAAACTCCAGTTTTTGATAGCCATTGCCGACTATGGGGAGGGTTTGTGATACAGCCGACCATTGCTCGAAGATTCTCTGGAACAAGGCCCAGGCGATCTCTTCTTTGTCGGGGAAATACTGATAGACGGTTTTGCGGGAAAGTCGAGCTTTCTGCGCGATGGCGTTAACGCTGACGCGTTCGACGCCGTTCCGGATAAACAGGGCCTCCGCTGCTTCCAGGATGCGTTCGAGCTGATTGTCTCGATGTTTTTGGTAGCTTCTTTGCAATATCGATTCTGTTTGCATTTACGTCGTGTAAAAATTTTGTATAACTTGAGTCAATCAATATGAAGTGTTACATTTGAATTATAGACTTATCTCAAACATTCCATTCAGTTTCATATACATGCATTCCACGGTTAACGGTGTATTGCTTGTTGTTCGGCAAGATGATTGTTGCAGTCGTGTTACATGGGATGATGATTGTCAGGAAAAATCGGCCATCTTGCAACCGCCATTCGACGCTCACTCTTCCGTAGACGCTCTCATAGTGCGCTTTGGCGTGCGTCAACGTCCCACCTGGATGGGGAGCGATCGTGAAGCGATTTTCGCTGGCGATGCGGATGCCGGCCACCGTGTCAAACAGCCATTCGCAGACCGAGCCGGGGGCGTAATGATTGTGGCTCGCTTTTCCGTCCCAATCCTCCCACACCGTCGTGGCGCCGGCGTTCACTTCCGCCAGCCAACCGGGCGCCTCCTCATTTTCCAGTAGTTGATACGCCAGATCCATGCGGCCAGCCTCGGTCAGCACAGGCAGAAGGAACGGCGTTGACAAAAATCCGGTGTTCACCCGGTGGCGATAGTTTGCCACAGCACGGATGAGACGTTTCTGAACAGCCTCTTTCATTTCGCCGTCCACAAGGCCCAATGCCAGGGGACGCACCAGCTTCGCCTGACGGTCGGTGTCCGGCGCTCCGTTTCTCAGAAACAGCCAATGATAGGCCCGCTTGGCGCCTTCGGCGTATTCGGCGAAGAGGGCGGCGTCCTCCGATTTTCCGAGGACTTCTGCAATTTCCGTCATGTGGGCCATCGTATAGTGGAGGTAGGCGGTGCATTCCTCTACATGAGAAATTCCGCTGCGCAGGTCGGGATCGCGGAACTCTTCCGGCTCCAACCACTCGCCCAGATGCACGCCCTTTTCATAGACGTAGCGGTTATATGGGTTGGCTTTGGCATCCTTTTTCTTTTTATGGCCGGTGTTTTTGATCATGAAGAGAGCATATTTGCGCATCATCCCGTAAAAGTCGCTCAGAATGCTCTTGTCGCCGTAACGTTTCCAGTAGCGGTAAGGAATCAACACGGCGGCGTCGCTCCAGCCAACGGACCCGCCCGCGTTGTTGTACATGAAATCGATCCCTGCGTAAGGGGCCACTGCGGGCAATTTCCCATCGGGGAGCTGCGCGTCTTCCAAATCGAGGAGCCATTTCCTGAAAAACGCCCTCACATCCATGAAATAGGCGGCGGTGTTGAAAAAAATCTGCGCGTCGCCCGTCCAGCCAAGACGCTCACGGGTGGGGCAATCGGTGGGGACATCCAGAAAATTGCCCTTCATGCTCCAACGGGTGTTCTCGACAAACCGGTTGACTTTGGGATTAGAGCAAATGAAATCGCCGGTTGGCTCCATGTCGGAATAGACGGCGATGGCATTGAAGTGCGTCGGATCGATGTCCACGTCGGTTTCGATCTCAGCGTAACGGAAGCCGAAGACGGCGAACCGCATGCAGTAGCTGTCCTCACCGCCGCTGCAAATAAATTCGAGTTCTTGCTTGGGGGTCGGCGCTTTTTCGCCCTTGATTAAGTTAAGTTTGCCGCTGACGAGGAGAAACGCCGTGACGGTTCCCCACTCATTGACAGGTTTGAGAAGCTGAAAATTTGTCTGCGTCAATTCGCCGTTTGCATCGAGAGTTTCCCCGAAGCGCATGCAGAGTTTCTGGCCTTTTTCACCCCTGACCTTGAACGCCACAAAGCCTGCGATATTCTGTCCAAAGTCCAGCATTTTCTTTCCGGCGGGAGTGATAAACAATTTTGCGGGGAAGGATTCTTGCATGCGCACAGGCACGTTGTTCGAGGCGCTCAGTGTGATCTTTTCTTTGACAATGCGCGCTTTTCCTCGATAAGAAGGCGTCATGCTAGCGTCGAACACTTCGCCATCTTTCAGATCGGCGAAACGAATTGGGCCGTCGTTGCTCCAGGAAAAGGTTTCGTCGCTGACGATGGTTTCTATGGTTTCATCGATATACTGTATCTCTAACTGGCAGAGGAGTTTTGTCTGTCTGCCGTACACATGGGTCGGCCCGAACGCGCCGATCGATCCGCGCCACCAGCCGTCGGCAAGCCAAACTTCCAGCGCGTTCTCGCTTTGCAGCATGTCCGTGACATCATAGGTCTGGTATTGAATCCGACGTCGATAGTCGGTCCAGCCAGGAGCGAGACAAAAGTCGCCGACTCGCCGACCGTTGAGCCGCGCTTCGTACAGCCCGCAGGCGGTGATGTACAGCCGCGCACGTTTAACTGCTCTGGCTGCTGTGAACTCTTTTTTGAAGCAGTCTACAGGATAACGGATGTTCTTTTTGGGGGTATAGTCGCCTGTAATCCACTTTGCTTTCCAGTCGGACGGGTTGAGCAAACCCATTTCAAAGAAGGCTATGTCCGACCATTCGCTTTCGATGTCGTTCTCGTCCCACACCTTGCAGCGGACATAAATGCGCTCACGGCTTTTGAGCAGCGGCCCCCGGTAGCGAATGCCGGTCATCCCCGAAGAGGCGACCTTGCCGGTGTCATACGCTATATCTGAAAAGACTTCATCACGTGCAAAAACCAGACGATAGGCCGATTGGAAACAAGAATCGCCTTCGAGCGTATAGGAAATGGATGGCTCTTTCCTGTCGATGCCGATAGGATTAGACAGATATTCTATCTTTAGGTTCCGGACTTTCAACATAAGAAATTCACCTTGAGTTCAGTAGGTCACGCCTCCGGCGTGACATCGGGGCCCATCGGAGTCGTTCGGCTGAAAGCCGAACCTACGCTTGCAGCCCTCACGTGGGTCACGCCTCCGGCGCACCATGGCGTCTGCTGCTGTGAGGCGCACCTACTTGACGATTACCGGGTTCTTTTGTGAATCTTCATAAGCCGGTCGACGACCTCGCCTGGCGCGCTTGAGCGCAGCTTTTCTTGGCAGACGCCGAAATTCATTCGACGCTGCGCAACGGAATTGCCCTCAAGCTCCGATCCAGTTCATTCAATGCGACCTCGTCCAACGCCCGGATGTACATGTTGACCGTTCGCAGCGACACGGGCAACGCCAGATTGAAATTCGGGCTTTGGTCGATCTCCGGTAGATAGGAGAGGATCAATTGTTTGCATTGGGAATTGCTCCAACACACCCCCAAAGGAATGTCCACGCTGTAGCAGGTCGCTTCGGAGGCCGCCGTTGTCGTGGGCAACTCTCGGTCGGAAACGAACTCGCCGAAGCGCTTCTCCAGCCAGGCAATGCACAGCTCCACCCAGCGGGCGACGTCACGGTTGACCATCGATCTGAGGCCGCCTGAGGTATGGGGCGTCGCCAGGGAAAGTCCATGCGCGCCTTCCTGGAAGATATGCATTTCAAAGGGGATGCCGGCCCGTTCGAGCGCCGAAGCGAAAGCAAGCGAATGGCGCACCGGCACAAGTGCATCGTCGGTGGTCGTGAAGAGAAAGGTCGGCGGCGTCTGTGCATCTACTTTCTGTTCCAGCGAAGGAATCGGCGCAGGTAACAAATCGGCCAGGTCGTTAAGGATTACAGGGTACGCCAAGATCAGCGCGTTGGGGCGAATGCGTCCCATGGTTCCGAGCGCGGCGGCCAGATGCCCTCCTGCCGAGAAACCGCACACGGCCACTTTGTCGGGGATGACGCCCCAAGCTTCGGCATTGGCGCGGATGCGCTCAAGCGCCTCTTCGGCGTCTTGGAGCGGTTTGGGGAAAGCCGCATGTTCATTGAGCGAGTAGCGCAACACGAAGGCATGATAGCCTTGCGCCAGAAAGGCCATTGCGACCGGTTCGGCTTCGCGATCCGAGCAGAAGCGATACCCGCCTCCGGGGAAAATCAACACCGCCGGGCGCACGCTCGCATTCGGCATCTCCGGCGAGGCGTCGAGCAGATAGGTGGTCAGCGTGACGTTGGGATTGCTTTGCAGTGCAAGGGTCTCGGTTTTCATCGGTTTGCTCCTTTCGCAAGGGTTTCTTCGATTACCCGGATGGTCACTGCAGCAGGCTCTAGCCCCTCGCCTTTGACATGGACTATCATCTCGCCGGCCTCGACGCCCTGCACCACTGCCAAGGCTCTGCCAAAGTAGGTCGTGTAGCTGCCACTGTCAAAGCGTTCTTCGGTGCAGGGAGCAGCGCTGCCGAAGCCCAGCAGCTTGCCACCCTCGACGTGAACGGTGAGTTTGCGGTCGTCGTTGCTCTCCACGACGCCGTTTTCGCCGATCAGCTCGACAGGAACGTAGACCAGGTCGCCGACCTTGATCGTAGTTTCTTCGGGCCTGACGGCGATGCGCGTCGCACCGGTTGCAGAGACCAGCTCGCTTTCGGAAAGTTTGCGGCCGTTGCCATCATAGGCGACCGCCTTGAGGACGCCGGGCGTGTAGCGAGTTTTGTACATGGCCTTGAAGGCTTTGATTTTCTTCTTGCCCAGCGACTTTCCGTTGAGAAAGAGCTCGACAGCGTGGGCGTCGGCATACACTTCGATTTCTGCTTTCTTGCCTGCGCAATGTTTCCACGACCAGCTGGGGAGTGCGTTGGTGCCGCGCCAGATGGCCTTGGTGACGCGCTGACCGGCACGATTGACGGGACGCACCCCAATGTAAGGACGCTTCTTGACGCCCCAGACCACGGCGGCGTACTCCCCGGCTGCATCCACGTTGCCCAGGATGTCCACTGCGCCGCATCCGGCGAGCAGCCAGGGGTAGGGTTTGTGAAAACCGGTTCTATCGTAGGCCCACGCGCCGAGGCCTGCTTCGCCCAAATAGTCCCAGGCCGTCCACATGAAATCGCCGACCAGATAGGGATATTTTTTCACCATCTCCCAGTTTTTGGCGATGTCCTGCGGAAAGGTCTCGCTGCCGTAGATCACCCGGTTGGGATGTTTCTTCCCCTCCAGCTTATAGCGTCCAGAGGCGTAGTTGTAGCCGGCAATATCCAATGCATCCAGACACGGGCTGGTCACCCTGTCTGCGGAGTCTGAGTTCGCCATGTTGTTCATGCGCGTGCCGATCATAGACGCAAGCATGTTGAAGAACAGGCTTCCTGAAGCGCTCTGCTTTTTCTTTTTGGAGGCGTCGTCTTCGCCGGCTAGGCCGCCGCCTTCTTTGTAGATGCCTTTGCCCTTGCTGGCCAGATGGATCATCATCAGATTGACGCCGGCCGTCACTGCGCGGTTGCGATCCAGGCTGTGAAGATAGTCCACCATCTCCCGGGTCAGCCGGACGCCCCGCTCCTGATATGGCTCTGACATTTCATTGCCGATGGAGTACATGATGACAGAGGGATGGTTGAAATCTTTCTCCACCATCGCCTTAAGGTCTTCCCGATACCATTTGTCGAAATCGGAGGCATAGTCGTGTTTGTTTTTGTGCATGTACCACATGTCAAAGGCCTCATCGATGACGTACACGCCGTAACGGTCGCACGCCTCCAGCAGCGTTTTCGAGGCAGGGTTGTGTGCGCTGCGGACGGCGTTGAATCCCAGCTCTTTCAAGATGCGAATGCGGCGCTCTTCGGCCTTGGCGTAGGAGCATGCGCCGAGGACGCCGTTGTCATGGTGGATGCACCCTCCGCGCAGCAGCGTCTCCCGGCCGTTGATGAACAGACCTTGCGGGCTCCATTCCACCTTGCGAACGCCAAAGCGCTCGATCACTTCGTCCACAAGCTCGCCGTTTTCTCTGAGAACTACGCGACAGCGGTAGAGATGGGGCGTCTCCGCCGACCAAAGTTTGGCGTTGGGGATGTCAATTTGGGCTGCCGCGCCTTCTCCACGGGCGACCACTCTATCGCCGTCGAGAATCTCCACCGCGATCTTACCGCCGGTGGCGCAAGTTTCCACTAGGATTCTGGCCGGCGCATAGGAGAGGGTGGACACCTTCACGCCGTCCGGCTCGATGTGCGTCCGGTTGAGCACATAGAGATGCACGGGGCGATAGATGCCGCTGCCCGAATACCAGCGGCTGTTCGGCATTTGAGAATTATCCGCCACCACGCGGATCGTGTTTTCTGCGCCATATCGCAAGAATGCATCGGCGCGCACGAAGAAGCGGGAGTAACCATAGGGCCTGCCTCCGGCTTCCTGTCCGTTCAGATACACCTTGCTGTTTCGATAGACGCCCTCTAATTCAAAGACGACGCACTTGTCCACCCATTCGGCCGGCGCAAAGAAGGTCTTTTCATACACATAGACCCCGCCGACAAAGAAGCCCACCGCGCTACCGCCCGGGCTTTCGGGATCGCGTGCGTCATGGAGCATGGCGTCGTGCGGCAAGTCCACGATCTGCACGCCGGCTTTGCCCTCTTTCCAAAAACGCCAATGATGGTTGAAATCTTGCTTTCGCATAAGCCTATTTCTTGGAATACGGCCTTTCAGGAAGCTCAGAGCTTCCTGAAAGGTGAAAACCCCGGATCGCATGCCTGACTCAGCCCGACCGCGCCTGTTCCATCACAGACCTTTCCACCTGTGCACGGGACGTGAAGGCGCGCTCACCCATCACCTCGACCACCTCGCCGGTGATCTCAAACTCCCCGCGCAGGCGGATGTCGTCGGAGCCGCCGCCAACCATGACATCCACGTAGCCCGGTTCGACTACGAAGCGCATCTCGTGGTTGTAAAAGCCAAGCTGGCGCATCTCGACGGTGAAGGTCACCGTGCAGCGCTCGCCCGGCGCCAGGCCAATCCGCTTGAATCCAACCAGCTCCTGTACCGGCCGCGTGACGCGCGCCAGGCGGTCGCGCAGGTACAGTTGCACCACTTCGTCGCCGGCCCGTTCGCCGACGTTGGTTACGTCGCAGGCGATCTCGACCTGCCCACGGCTGTCCACTTGCGCAGGATGGATGCGCAGGTTGCCATACTCGAAACGGGTGTAGCTCAGGCCGTGCCCAAAGGCGTAGAGCGGCGTAATCGGAATGTCGGTGTACTGGCTGAGCGTGTTCTCTTCCGGCCGTTGATAGCCGCTGCCCATTTTGTGGTAGTGATAGATGGGAATCTGGCCTTCGCTGCGCGGGATGGTGACCGGCAGTTTGCCTCCGGGGTTGATCTCACCCCACAGCGCGGCGACGATGGCCGGGCCGCCTTCCTGACCCGGATACCACGCCTCGAGAATGGCGGATACATGTTCGGCGGCCCAGTTGACCGCCGGCGGACGTCCGTTGATCAGCACCAGCGCCGTCGGCGTTCCCGTCGCCCACACTGCCTCCAGCAGTTGCTGTTGCACACCGGGCAGCGCCAGCGACGCCCGATCTTTGCCCTCGCCGGTGGTCCCGTTCAGCATGGAGGAGCGATCGCCCAAGACGACGATGGCGACGTCGGCGTCCTTGACGGCTTCAACCGCAGCGGCAAAGCCCTCCGTCGCAGGATCGGTGAGGTCGCAGCCCTGTGCATAGACGACCTCGACGTCTGGTGAAAGGAGTTGCTGGATGGCCTCGCGCACGCTGACCGCCGGATACATCGCTTTGATGACCGTCTCAAGGTCCTCCGCTTCCAGAACCTCGGCTATGGCTTCTCTGATTGCCTCCGCCTCGTTTGGTTGGACGTGCTGAACGTCGTCGGAAGGGAGGCCGAGGGCCGCCGCCGTCTCGGGGTTGCGCATGATCTCGCGCATCAGCTCGAGAATAGGCGGGAAGGTGTACCAGCCGAAAAAGGCGCGCACGCTGTCGGCGTGTGGACCGATCACAGCGACGCGTTTGAGATCTTTGCGCAGGGGCAACAGCCCGTCATTTTTGAGCAGCACCAGCGACTTTGCCGCAAGCTCCCGCGAAAGGCGGCGAGGCTCCGGGTCCGAGAAGAGGGTTGTAACTTCGTCCACCTGCGCATAGGGCTGTTCAAAGAGGCCGAGCCGGAACTTCCAGGTCAGCGTGCGGCGCACCGCCTGATCGATCAGCGCCATGTCCACGCGGCCGGCGCGTGCGGCTTCGACCAGCTTGGGATACGCCTCCGGGTTCGGCAGTTCGACATCGAGGCCGGCCTCTAGCGCCTGGATGGCGGCCTCCTCCAGGTCGGCGGCGACGTGGAACTGGGTGAGCAAGCGACGAACGGCGAAGTAGTCCGAGACAACGAAGCCTTCAAAGCCCATCTTGCCGCGCAGCAGGTGGGTGAGCACCTCTTTAGAGGCGACGCAGGGGAGACCGTTGATCTCAGAGTAGGAGTTCATGATGGAAGCCAGGCCCGCCTCGCGGATCGCTGCCTCGAAGGGACGGGCGAAGCATTCATAGAGCTCGCGCTCGCCAAGGTGGGTCGCCGCGCAGTTGAGGCCACCCTCACTGAGGCCGTAGCCCAAGAAGTGCTTGCCGGTGGCGATCACGCCCTCGCGCCAGTCCCTACCCTGCAGGCCGCGCACAAAGGCGATGCTCATAGCGCCGCACAAGTAAGGGTCTTCGCCATAGGTTTCGTGAACGCGTCCCCAGCGTGGGTCGCGGGCGACGTCCATCACCGGCGAGAGCGCCTGGCGCATCCCGGCGGCGACCATCTGCCGGCGGATGACGTCGGCCATCTGCTCGACTAGCTCCGGCTCCCACGTCGCGCTCAGCCCGATAGCGGTGGGGAAGTTGATCGCCTGCGGCGCCACCAGGCCGTTGAGCGCCTCGTTGTGAAAGATGGCCGGAATGCCTAACCGCGTTTGCTCCACCAGATAGTGCTGAATCTGATTGAGCCCCTCCACCGTTCGTCTGATTTGCGCTCCTCCCATCATGCCGATGCCGGAAATCTGGCCGATGCCGTGGGGGAGCGTTGCCTGCATCTTGGCTTGATTGACGCCTTGCGGCCCCCAAAAGGCCATGGGCATGAGGCCGCAAAGCTGCGCCACCTTCTCTTCGAGCGTCATCCGGCTCAGCAGGTCTTCGACGCGCTGTTCGATGGCGAGAGAGGGATCTTTGTACTTCATAGTGACGATCTCCTTTTCAGGTCTGAATACTTACTGCGTTTGAAGCTGGATAGACTCGGCTTGAAGCTTTCTTGCCTCAATTTCTGCGTACATTGCTGCGCGCTCGTCCGCTTTTAGCAGAGGATAAAAGGCCATAACCGCAATCGTGATGATTCCCAGAAGCGCCGGGACACCGAACATGACGAGCCCTAACCCCTGAAACAACTCGGCCGGGATGGTGGTAGCGTCTTGATATAGCTCGGCGTTATAACCAACGGCTGCAAGGACCAAGCCGGTGACTGCGCTGGCAATCGCAGCCTGCACTTTTTCACTGAAAGCGGTCAAGGATGTCAAGGTTCCTTGCATCCCTTTGCCGACCTTGTCTTTGTTGTAGTCCATAGTTTCCATCCTGATAAGATTGCCCGGTACAAAACCCATACCAATCCCCAGCATGGCAAGGAACATCAATGGATAAAAGATGATGATACTTCGAATGGGGCCGCTTAAATTAAGCAGCCAGAGCACAACCAAAGGAAGAACACTCAATCCGTAGGCAAATATAAATCCTTGGGCAGGCGTTATTCCCTTCACTTTGAGCACCCACTGCGAGACAATGGTTCCAATGATGAAGCTGCCGATACTGAGCAATCCAAGAAGTGCTGTTTGGGTGCCAAAATTCTCTACGCCAAATGCATACTTGACATAGTAAGACTGAGCGACGAACAAAAATGTCCAGACGAATCCCCCTATCAGGCTTGCGAGCAGATACACCCATAAGGG
>JANWYX010000277.1 GCA_025055055.1 Caldilinea sp.
CGTAGTGCGGAAACACCGACATCACACCCCAGTCACCGAAGGGTTGTTCTGCATTCCGGCGCGTTTGCAATCGTTGCGCAGCGCGCACCATCGAGGCGGCCTTCTCTTCATCGGTTAGTTTGAAATAAAGAGGCAACAAGGCATCGATGGAAACGTGCGCCTCTGTGTATTCGGAACGCATATAATTGGCAAAATGGCCGAGTTGCGGCAGCCAGAGACGTCGATTGAGCGCCACACATGCATCCCTTGCAGCCCTTTGAAAATGCGCGGCGTGCACAAAGTCGCCCAGCCATGCTGCGAGCGCGCCGCCTGCACAGAGAGCAGCGACCAATAACGCTTGGTCATAGGTGACCCAACGGCTGCGTCGCACGTTGTCGGCCCAGTCATTGGGAGCGTAAGGCTTCTCGAGCAGACCGTTGGGGGAGCGACGCAGCAGATGCTGCAGCGCAGCCCCGGCGATCTCCCACATCTTCTGAGAGCGATTGGGAACGGCCTCATGCAAGACGCTCAAATCTTCCGTCAGGGAGACGTAGTCATACAACAGCAACACAAACAGGGCAGGAGAGTCGATATGGTCGGGAAGCCAATCCAACCTTCCCTGTTGCTCTTCCAAAAGAAGCGAGCTCTCTTCTAGCAGGTGAGGCGCAAAGACTCCGCTCGGACATTCGCCGTCTGCATGAACCCCGCGCGCCAGGCTCAGCAGATGGCGCCGCACCAATTCAGGTTGCGTCAGGAGAAGAATCTGAGCCGTCCAATAGCCGTCGCGAAAATAAAGGCGCGGAGGATAGGCGTAGTCTGGGCCGGCCAGCAGCCCGCAGAAATCGCCCGGAAATTCTTTATACATGCTAAGAGCGGCGTTGAGTCCGGAAACCATCAAAGCGCGCAGAAGCGGATCAGAATGCACTACCATTGCCTGCAGCCACTTGGCATATTCTTCTGCCTGGCTTAGCGCCTCCTGCCATGGATGAGGGGGGCCAGCCTCTCTATCTGCACTCTTCTGGACGCCCCATGCGAGTTGTGTGGAGCTTCCGACGTCGATGGTCAAATCATATCTCAGCGTCACGCCGTGTGCATCCTGAGCGATATGGGCCGTCGGTTGGCTCGCCACCCATGCGAACTTCTCCTTGCTTCTGAATTCCACAATTCCGTCTTGAAGCACACATAACCGCGCCGGCTGAGGCCTGACTGCCTTGGCGCCCCCCTGCGCCCACAACTGCCAGAAATCGGGTTGTTTCGTCGTTGCAAAGGACGGCTCGGCCTCTTGCAATGGAGCCGCACCCAAATCTATCGTCACTTGAAGGGAGAGGCGCTCGCCGCTATGGTTTTCTATGTTGAGGAGTTGATACACGGCAGGGTCGTTGCTCGCCATACAAGAGATGAGCGTATAAATGCACTGGTTGCAGCGACCGCGCAGCGTCCACAGCCGGCCGATCGCCTGTGCGTCCGTGAAGCTGAGAAGCTGTGCGTTCAGACGTAGCTCCACCCGCCAGCCGCCCAGGTCGATTCCTGCAGGCAGCAAAAGCCTGGCGACATCGCCAGAGCCGTTGAAGCTGGCGAAAAGTTGCGGATTGCCCATGTCGAAGCGCGTCTCTTGCTTGAGGCCGATGACAGACAAAGACCCATCTTGAAGCGATTGAACTTGCACCATAACCCTTGTTGCTATTTTCGAGGAAGCTTGTTGAAGTGATTGAGAGTGGACACGGTGAGGCCGGCTTTATCCCTTTGTTGCGCCGGCCGTTAAACTGGCCAACAAATAGCGCTGGAAAAAGATGGCAAGAACCATGGGTGGCAGGCTCGCCAGCACCCCGGCAGCGCTCATAAGGCCGTATTCTGTATAGTGGCGCCCCACGAACATTGCGATCGCCACGGTGACGGTGCGCATGGTGTCGCTGGAGGTGAACACCAGAGGGATCAGAAAGGCGTTCCAGCTCTGCATAAAAGCATAGACGCCCGCCGCAAAAAGTCCAGGGAGCGCCAACGGAAGGGTGACGTGCCAGAGCGCCCGCAGTCGGTTGCATCCATCCACCATCGCCGCTTCTTCCAGATCCTTGGGAATGGATTGAAAATAGCTGCGCAAAATCCACATGACAAATGGCAAATGATAGGCGGTGAGGAGGATTACGACGGTGAAAAGCCGGTCGAGCATACCCAATCGACTCATGGTCATAAACAGAGGCACGATCAGCACGACCGCCGGCAACATCTGCACCATCAACAGAAGGTAGATTAACAGCGCATTCCCGCGCAACGGGAAACGCGCAAACGCGTATCCGGCCAGCGCGCCCAGCCCTAAGGCGCCGAGAGTGACGCTGACCGCCGCAATGAAGCTGTTACGCAAGGAGTAGCGAAACGCTCGCAGCGTTAGCTCCGTCAGCGTCCCATCGCTCTGGGTTGCCCCGCTCCCCAAAAGAAGCGCCCGATAATACTCCAGTGAGGGCGGAAACGGCAACCAGCGCGGCGGAACTTGCAGCAAATCTTTCGGGGTGGACACGCTGCTGATGACCAACCAAAGCACGGGTCCTAGAACAAAGGCCAATACGAACATCACCAGGACGAACTGCATGAGCGAGTGCGCCAAACGTTGCGCCGACCTCCACAAGTGAGGCCGCGAAAAGAAGCGTTGATTCGACATTATTGATTCAATCTTTCTGGGCGAGTCAAGCGGTTGTAAAGCAAAGCAAGCAGCGTCGTCATGACGGCGATCATCCACGCCAACGCAGATGCATATCCGTATTCCAGACGAGTGAACGCACGCGTATAGAGGTGATAGCCGATGACTTCTGTGGCGCGGGCAGGGCCACCTCCGGTCAGCACAAAGACCAGGTCAAACAGCGCAAAGGCGTCGATAGTTTTGAGAATCAAATTGATCAGGGTGACCGGAGCTAAAAAAGGCAGCGTAATAAACTGAAACCGCGCCCAGTGCCCGGCGCCGTCCACTTTAGCCGCTTCATACAGCTCCTGCGGAATGCCCTGCAATCCGGCGAGGTAAAGCAGGGTCATCATGGGAATCGTGCTCCACAGGTTGGCGATCGCGACCAGGAAAAGCGCTCGCATGGGTTCCAAAAGCCAGGGGATCGGCTTTTCAATCCATCCGAACTGAATCAACAGCCCATTGAGGGCGCCATAGCCGTATGGCTCCAAAATGCGGCTCCAGAGCAGGCCCTGAACAGAGCCGGGAATGATCCAGGGAACAATCAACAGGCCGCGCACCAGTCCCCGCAACGGAAAAGACCGGTTCAGAATCATTGCAAAGGCGAGGGAAAGCGGAAGCCCAAGACCGATCCCCACGCCGGCAAGAAAGAGCGTCCGTCCGATCGAGTGATGGACCTCTCGATCGGTCAGCACGTCGAAGTAGTTTCCGAATCCGATGAATTCCCACCCCTTCCAGGGCGCCCGCACATGCAAATCATAGAAGCTGATAAAGAGCGAATACGCTAAAGGATACAAGAGCAGGCCAAACACAACGAGGAGAGCGGGCAGAATCATGAGATACCCTACGCGGTTGACCGCGCTGAGCCGCTTTCGCCGCCCCCAAAGTCTCGAGAAGGTTTGTAGCAAAATAAACGTCGACAATGGAATTCCTCGCTTTCATCCGGGTTGCGTCTCGCAGACCCATAGGTGGTCATGGGTCTGCGAGAAACCGAAGATCGATTCAGCGCCTATTCGCTGTACTTCGCCTGAAGCTCGAGCGTCTCGTTGACGGCGTCGTCCAGCGCCTGCTGAACACTCTTTTGGCCTGTCAGGGCATAGTGAACGGCCTCTTGAATGAGCTGAGACCACTCTGCATAGTAGGGCAGCGATGGGCGCACGGCCAGGAATTCCGCCTGCTTCTGCATCACATCGCCGCCTGCCGCCGCCAATTTCGCCGCCACCTCGGCGTCTTCCAGCACGCTTCTCCAGCCGACAGGCGCCCCTTCGCTGAGGAACATGAATTTGGCGCCTTCCGGCCCGGCGAGACACCGGATGAACTTCCAGGCTGCGTCGGGATGCTTGGAGAAAGCCGTGATCGACCAGCCCATCGGCCCTGCGACCGAATACGGACCGTTGCCGCCGTCCGGCGCCAGCGCAACGGCAAACTGACCGGCGCGTTCGCTCTTTTCCGGATCGTTCATGACGACAAGCGGTGTGCCCCACAGAAAGACAAATGCCCCGTTGCCGGCCATCATGACATCGCGGCGTGCGCCGCCGCCGCGCAGGGTGAGCGCCGCCTTGTCCACGATCTCCTGCGTGTTCATCATGTCATACATCATCTGCAGCGCCTGAAGCCCTCCACCCTGGTTGAAGACCGGCTGGCCATTTTCGTCAAAGAGTCGTCCGCCCAAGCTGTTCACCAACATCACATAATCCACCGTGATCTGTTCGTAGTTGGCCGCCCAGCTGAACACCATGGGATATTCCACGACGCCTTTTTGCTTCAAGGCGACGCCCATCTCGATCAGTTCATCCCACGTGCGCGGCGCGTGGTCGTAGCCGGCCTCCTGTAGCATCTGCATGTTGTAGACAAAGGACATCCACTCTGCCTTCCAGGGCAGACCGTACAGATGACCTTGATAGCTCACGCCCTGGCGCGCAAAGGGCAGAATGTCCGCCTCCATCTCTGGCGTGATGTAAGAATCCAGGGGCAATGCCCAACCGGCCGCAGCATATTTGGCCAGATCGATCACGTCAATTGCAAACAGGTCGTAAGTGGACGCCTGCGCGGCGAGGGCGGCCTCCAGCTTTGTGCGCACCTCTTCATGCGGAACCACTTCCACCTTCAAATCCACGCCCGTCTCTTGCCGACACTTCTCCTGCAATTGAAGCATCGCTTCGCTTTGGCCTTCGGGATTGTCGATCAGGGTGAGCGTCACCGTGCCGGACGCTGCTTCCGTAGATGCGGAGGAAGGGGCCTGTACGCCGGCGGGGAGAGCGGTGCAGCCCACCAACAGGGCGACGATAAGCAGCAGAACAATATACATCGAAAAGCGGTGCGGTTTCATGGTTCTCCTTTCTTAGTTTCAAGTTGCATTTGAGCGATACCAATCGGCTCCGACAGAAGGTCACCAAATTCAACTGAGCCAATCCGATGAAAGTCTGCTTTCGATACTCATCACCTCCTTCGTTGTTCGTTCTCAAGGCCGAGCGCCGGCTGAGTGCATCCGGTCAGCATTTGATGTGAACCGATTAGATTCAGCGGCGTAAAAAATCAACCGTTGGCCGCTGCAGGCGACAAATTGGTTGACTTGTTGGTTAACTTGATTGGCAAGGAACGACGCTGGCGTGCGCGGATTCCATCAAATATTTTGTGTGAACCGGTTAGAACAAATTGCAAAAATAAATACGCCGAATTTTTGGATGATGTGCAACCTTCGCCGCAATCTTTTTGGAAAGTCGGCGCTTTCCGAGACGGATGTTTGCCCAAAGGTCAGCGCATTGCCGGGCGCGGCGGGCTTGATCGGCGCACGATCAATTCCATCGGCAATGTCGCCTCCGGCGGTTCCGGCATCCGCCCCTCGATCAAGTCTAACAACATTTCGACGGCGCGTCTTCCCAGCTCAAATTTTGGAGGGCGCAACGTAGTGAGTGGGACATCCAACGCCGCCGCCGCTTCGCTCTCATCCAGCCCCACCAGCGCAACCTCGTCGCCCACCTGCACGCCCAGCGCGCGCAGATGGTTGAGCACGGCGATCTCGCGGTCGGTGATCAACGCATCGGCGCCGGCAGCAAGCAACGCGCTCACCTCCTCCAGGGCAGGGTCGTCTCGGCTCTGCATAGGAATCTTCACCAGTGCGGCTTCATATGGTAGGCCGGTTTCGCTCAGCGCCTTCTGGTAGCCCTGGAGACGCTCCAGCGCGTAGCTAAAATTCAACGCCTGGCCGAGAAAACCGATCCGCCGATATCCCCGCTCGGTCAGGTGATGCGTCGCCTCATATGCCCCCTGAAAGTAGTCCTGTTGCACGCTGCACACGGTGTGACCGGGAACGCGACGCGCAATCAGCACAGCCGGACATTTTTCTCTGTGCAAAGAAACAATCACCTCGTCGGGAATAGAACTGCCGATGAGCAAAAAGCCATCCACCAGGCGCGAGCGAATCGTCTGGCGCAAGAAGGTCAGCTTGTCGACGCCCTGGTAATTGGTGAGCAAAACAACGTTATAGCCGTAGAGTTCCGCCGCATAGCTGATGCCGTGGATATATCCCAAGAAATAGGCGTCGGCGAAATTGCTGATGCACTGAAGCCCCGCAAGCACTACGCCAATCGCTCCTGACCGCTGTTTGGCAAGCTGACGAGCGGAGGCGTTCGGGTGGTAATTCAGAGCTTGCATCGCCTGCAACACGCGCGCCCGCGTTGCCGGCGCTACAGTGCGCGTGCCTTCGTTGATTACATAAGAAACCGTCGCCACGGAGACGCCCGCTTTCCTGGCTACATCGCGAATTGTGGCCATGTCGTTGTTTGAACGCTGTAATAGTGGAAATCTAACCGGTTAGAAAGCAGTGTAATGAAAAACGACGCAAAAGTCAAGACGCCTTTTTGCATTTCTGACGTCTTTTCTTTTCGTGTTTTCGTATTTCGTTTTGTATTTTTTCCTGGTGGGAAACGATGCCCCCTGTCAAATGCAGAGGCGCCGTTCGCTTCCATTCCCCCGCTAATACTTTTCGACCGCTAATGCTTGGAGCCGGCGACGATGTAAGCGGCAAAAGCGCGCAACGTTTGCTCCACCTGCCACCACTCTGGCGCCGCCCCGCGCACCAGATCGTGCTCGCCGTCCACCTCAACATAGCTCACAAGATTGGGGAGCCGGCGCGCCAGTTGCTGCGTTCGCCGCGGCCGGACCAGCGGATCGTTGCGCCCCTGAAAAATCAGCGTCGGCGCGGCGACCCGACCGGCGGCGGTATATCCTAATCTTCCGGCACAACGCACCTGACCGAGCACGCGCGTGGGCAGCTCGAGCTGACGAATTTGCGTCTGCAGCAACGGATCGTCCAGGTCGATGTCGCTCAGGAAATGCATCAATTCGGTGCGGAATTTCGGATCGGAAAAATCGGCGCGAGCAAAAGGGCGAATGCGCGGCAGGATGCGCGCCGCCAACGGATAAAAGCGATCCAACCAAGAGTCGAGTCGCCAGAAAGGAGCAAAAAGAATTACGCCATCGACAGGTTGACGCGCCGCAGCGACCAGCGCCAGAGATGCGCCAAAGGAGTTGCCTGCCACAACCAAAGTAGCGTACGCACGGCGAAGTTTGCTCACGGCCTCGTCCACGGCAGCCTGCCAGTCGCTGCAGCAGATGTCACCCAACGCCTCGAATCCGACGCCGAATCCCGGCAGCAACACTCCCTGTGCGCTCCAACCTTCCTCGACAAAGACCCGGCCGACACGGCGCATCTCTGCCGGCGTGCCGGGAAAACCATGGATAAGCAAGATGGCGTGAGGGCCGTTTTCCCAGAAAAAAGGGGCATGGTCTGGGGACCGATAGGCAAATGCAGCCAAGGTCGGAACAGCAGGGCGATCCCTCGTCATACAGCGCATTGTGCACAGATTTCCGAGCATTTCCGTGAGAGGCTATCCCATTGTTGCGGGTCTACGGAGAAAAACCTTATAATCCCCTCAGATTTATGCGCCGGGCGAATCCTGCTTGACGGCGCCTCCGTCGATGGAGGCGCTATCGTGCTCGCAAAGCGCTCTTCTTGCTCTCTTTGCGCCGCAGCATTTCTGCGTCTTGACGTTGAACTTAGTTTCAGATAGAGCATGACCATCGCTCACAACACAACAAGGACCCGATCATGACGACATCGTCAAATTCTCAAGAGCGACTCGACCGCTACGCCGACCTGCTCATCCGCACCGGCGTCAACCTGCAACCCCGTCAAGGGCTCCTGATCCGGGCGGAGCTGGGTCATGCGCCGCTGGTGCGCGCCGCCATCGCCGCTGCGTATAAAGTCGGCGCAAGTTACGTGCATGTGGAATGGGTGGATCAGCCCTCCACTGCCGCCATGCTCACCTACGCCGACGTCAACACCCTGGAATTGCCTGCGTTTGAGATTGAACGCTTTCGCTATCTGGTCGACAACGGTTGGGCGCGACTCAGCCTGGTCGGCGATGAGTTTCCCAAGGCGCTCGCGGCCGTCGATCCGAACGCACTGCGCGCCTGGACGGTCAAACGGGCGCGCGCCATCAAATTCTACACAGAAGCCATGATGGCGAACCGTCTGCAATGGTGCGTGGCCGGCGTCCCGACGCCGGCCTGGGCGCAGCAGGTCTTTCCCGACAGGTCCGCCGAAGAGGCTGTGGAGGCGCTGTGGGAGGCGATCCTGCGTATGACGCGCGCCGACCAGCCCGACCCGCCGGGCGCATGGAATGAACTCAACCGCCGGCTGAAGAGCGCAGCTGCCTTTCTACAGCGAAATCGAGTGCAAACCCTGCATTTCCTCGATCCTGTTCCCGGCCCCGACGGCAAACCCTCCACCGACCTCTACGTGGGTCTGGCCGAGGGCGCGTTGTGGGTCGGCGGCGCTGCCCAGACGCCGGCCGGTGTCTGGTTCCAACCCAACATGCCTTCGGAAGAAATTTTCAGCATGCCGCACAATCGGCGCACGCGCGGCTACGTGCGCACTTCGCGGCCGAGCTTCCCTATGCAGCGGGAGGTCAACGACGCCTGGTTTCGCTTTGAAGACGGCGAAGTCGTTGAGTTCAAGGCGGACGTTGGTCAGGACGTGCTGGCGCAGTTCTTCGAGATCGAAGGCGCCAGGCGGTTGGGCGAGGTGGCCCTCGTCGACGCACGCTCACCGATCTTCCAGAGCGGCCTGGTGTTCCACGAGATTCTTTTTGACGAAAACGCTGCCTGCCACATTGCCTTCGGCGAAGCCTACCCGGAGTGCATCGAGGGCGGCGGCGCAATGAGCAAGGAGGAGCTAGCCGCGCGCGGGGCCAATTTCAGCGACACACATGTCGACTTCATGATCGGCGCCGCCACCATGCACATTGACGGCTTCTGCGCCGACGGCCGTACGGTGGCGATCATGCGGGATGGTTGCTTTGTCGAGGAGATGTTGGCCTGAACCATGTTCGATGACCTGATCGGCGCCGAAGTCTATATGATTCGCCCGACGATGGACGATCTGCCGGACTGGCCGCTGCCCGAAGGATATCGCTTTCGCACCTATCGGGATGGAGATCTGGACGTTTGGCTGGCGCTTCATCACGACGCAGAGCCATTTCTCGCCATTGGCCCGGAGCATTTTGCCCGGTCGTTCGGCAACCGCCTCAGCGCCCTGTACGATCGCATGTTTTTCGTGCAGACGCTCGTAGGGGAGGATGTCGGCTCGATCACGGCCTGGTGGGAGGAGGACTGGCAAGGGCGCGGGGCATGGGGGCGCATCCACTGGGTCATCGTGGCGAGAGCGCATCAGCGTCGCGGCCTCGCCAAGCCAATGATGGCTCACGCGTTGCGCCGCATCGCCCGCGATCACTCTCGCGCCATGTTGGGCACCGACACGCTGCGCCTGTGGGCGATCAAGACCTATCTGGACTGCGGCTTCATCCCCGATCCGATGCAGCGCAACGATGCAAAGGCTGTGCAGGGGTGGCGTTCGGTGCAAAAACATTTGCACCACCCGGCCATCGAGCAGTGGTTGCAGGGAGAGACGACGCTTGGACGATAGCGACGGGCGATTCTCTTCGTTCCCGATCATTGAAACGGAGCGGCTCACCCGCGCGTTTGGGCAGACCGTCGCCGTGAACGCGCTTTCCATCTCCATCCATGCCGGCGAAGTGTTCGGCTTCCTCGGCCACAATGGCGCCGGCAAAACGACGACCGTGCGCCTGCTCAACGGCGTCATCGCGCCGACGGCGGGCGCCGCTCGCGTCTTCAGCCTTGACCCGACTGCGCACGGCCATCGCATTCGCGCCCGTACCGGCGTCCTCACCGAGACGCCGGCGCTCGACCCGCGACTCACCGCGCGCGACACGCTCCGCTATTTCGCCGAAATCTACGGCGTGCCCAAACAGGAACGTCGTCGTCGCGTCGATGAGCTGTTGGAGTTTTTTGAGCTGAGCAGCCGCGGCGACCATAAAGTCGGCGGCTTCAGCAAAGGGATGCGTCAACGGTTGGCACTGGCGCGCACGCTCATCCACGACCCGGAGCTCATTTTTTTGGACGAGCCGACTTCCGGCCTCGACCCGGTGGCCATCCGCGACATTCATCGGATGATCGAGCGGCTCAAACAACGTGGCCGCACGATTTTCTTGTGCACGCATAACCTGATCGAAGCTGAGCGTCTTTGCGACCGCATCGCCGTGATGGCGAAAGGGCGCCTGCTCGCTATCGGCAACATCCAGCAGTTGAGCAGCCGCCTCGACCGCGGTCACCGCATCAGCGTGGAGGTGGATGCCGCCGATCTGCCGCGCGCAATGCAGCTTTTTTTGCGGACGCCGCCGGTCGTCCACGCAGAAGCCACCTCAAACCGCCTGGCCGACCGCAACGGCGGCGCGCAGCTTGTGCTCTACGGCGTAAGCCGTCACGATGTGCCCCGCATCATCGAGACGGCCATGCAAGACGGCCTTCAACTGTACCGCGTGCAGCCGGAAGAGCCATCGCTGGAGGATGTCTATTTTGCCTTGCAGGAACTGTAAGCAGCACAGGAGCCGGAAAGCATGAACTGGGAGGCGATTTGGGCGATTGCGCGCAAAGATGTGACGGTAGCGCTGCGCACGCGCGCGGTGGCGTTGCCGCTTGCGCTTGTGCCGCTGGTGCTGATGGTGGGGGTTCCGGTGCTGGTGGGGTTGATCTCCGGCATGGCCGCGCGCCTAGAGATCGCCCCTGCCGACGTCGACGTCCTCTCCAGGCCGATGCCGCCCGGCTTCGACGCTCGCTACGCCGGCCTCAACGACGCGCAGCTCGGCTACATCTACTTCATCGTCTACCTCTTTGCGCCGATGTACTTGATCCTGCCGCTGATGGCTTCTGCAGTGGTGGCGGCGGACAGTTTCGCCGGCGAAAAGGAGCGCAGGACGCTGGAGGCGCTCGTCTATTCGCCTACCACCGACCGCGAGTTGCTATTCGCCAAAATCCTGGGGGCATGGATCCCCGGCGCGTTGGTGGGGCTGACTGGCTTTGCGCTCTATGTGCTGGTCGGCAACCTTATGACCTGGTACGTCGCACAGCGCATCGTCCTGCCGAATTTGTTGTGGATTTTGCTGGCCTTCTGGGTGGGGCCGGCTGCGGCAGCTCTGGGATTAGGGGTGACCGTGATCGCCTCCTCGCGCGTGAACACCTTTCAAGAGGCGTATCAGATCGGCAGCCTGATTGTTCTGCCGTTGGTGCTGGTGGTCGTCGGCCAGGCGATGGGCGCCTTTGCACTTTCCGATGGCCTGGTGGCGCTCTTTGGGCTGGCGCTGTGGGGAGTCGCCGGCGGCGTCTTTGCGCTCGCCGCCTCCACCTTTCGGCGTACTTCGCTCATGGCGCGATTATGAAAATGACGTGAAGACCCGATTGCTTTTGCTCTGCATCCTGGCTGCGCTGCTTGCGATCGTGTGGCGGCTTCATCGCCCCACGCCGCCTGACCCGCGCATGGTTGCGCTGGCCGCCCGCGCCACGCTCTACGCCTTGCCCACGCCGACGCTGCAGCGAGTGGTGGTGACGCAGGTCGTCGTCGTCACACAGGTGGTGACCCAGGTGGTGGTTGTCACCGCCACGCCAACGCCCCTGGGGAGGGCAACGCCTCCTCCCACAGCTACGTTCCTTCCATCAGAGGCCATAGCTGCGCCTGCGGCCGTGGAGGCGCCTACGCCTGTCGCTGCGCGAGCCTCGAACGCGGTGGGGATGGATGCAGCAGCCGCTCGCGCGGCGCCTTCTTTCCTCGAGGCCGGCGCCTGTCCTTCTAATTCACAATATCAATACGTCGCCATCCCGGTGGCGGGCGGCGGCCTGGAGCATCCGCCGACGCTGCACGCCGATCTGCGGCTTGCGCTGCGCGGCTACGAGCCGGTCGACGCCGCGCGCACGCTCATCGACAAAGACGGGCCGGTGGACGACGACCCACCACAATTGAGCGCGCTCTTCGCCCGCAGCGACGCGCCTTCCTTCGGCCAGACCTATCAGGTGTATGATTGGAATTGGAGCTGTGGGGAACACGGCTGCCGCGGCGCTTTGCTGCAAACGCCCGGTGTGACCCTGGCGGCGCTGCACGTACAGGCAGGAGAGCCTGTCTTCATTCCTTCGCGAGGACGGCAAATCTATGCCGGCGGCTACAAGGCGCTGGTGCTCTACGCCGACACAACCCATATCACGTTGGGCTATACGCGCGAAGATAGCGTCGCCAACGGCTATGTCGTGCACCTTGCCAACCTCTGCGTGGACCCCAATCTGGCGGCGCTCTATGCGGCGAGCGACGCTGCAGGCCGGGCGTCGTTGCCCGCGCTGCGCGAAAGAGAGCCGATCGGCGTGGCCGCTTTGGGCGATCTGCTTGTGGCGGTGCGCGATCGGGGGACTTTTCTGGACCCGCGCTCGCGACTGGATTGGTGGCAGGGGAAGTGAGCAACAAAAGGAGGAATGCATGTTCAACCCGCTGACGCCGTTGCTGGAAGCCAACGGTGTAATCGTGATCGACGGCGCGCTAGCCACCGAACTGGAGCGTCGTGGCGCCGACCTGAGCGACGCCCTATGGTCGGCGCGGCTGCTCATCGACGCGCCGGAGATGATCCGCAGCGTGCATTTGGACTATCTGCGCGCCGGCGCCGATGTCCTGATCACCGCCAGCTATCAGGCCAGCATTGAGGGGTTCAAACGCCGCGGTCTCAATGAAGCGCAGGTGCGCACCCTCTTCCGTCTCAGCGTACAGCTCGCTGCCGAGGCGATTGCAGAGCATCTCGCCGAACAACGGAGCGCCCCACGTCGCTTGCCACCCCTGATCGCCGCCTCGATCGGCCCCTATGGCGCTTATCTCGCCGACGGCTCGGAATACCGCGGCGATTATGGCCTCGGTGTCGAAGCTTTAATCGCATGGCATCGTCCGCGCGTCAGCACCCTCGCGGAGACAGAAGCCGACCTCTTCGCCTGTGAAACGATTCCCTGCCTGACTGAAGCGGAGGCGCTCATCCGCCTGCTGGAAGAGTGTCCGGACATGCCGGCCTGGCTTTCGTTCAGTTGCCGCGACGGCGAGTCGCTCTCCTCGGGCGAGCCGTTCGCCGAGGCGGTGCGTCTGGCGAACAGCAGCGAGCAGATCGTGGCTGTGGGCGTCAACTGCACTGCGCCTCGGTACGTCGAATCGCTGTTGCACGTCGCCGGGCCGCTGACCGACAAGCCGTTGCTCTGTTATCCAAACAGCGGAGAGCGATGGGACGCCGAAGCGCGCTGCTGGGTGGAGGGCACCGGCGTGACCGACTTCGCCGAGCCGGCGCAACGCTGGTACGCGGCGGGCGCCCGGCTGATCGGCGGCTGCTGTCGTACCACGCCGGCGGACATTGCGGTGATCGCGCAGACCCTGCAGCGGGAAGTGGAGCAACGCCGACGTCAAGCGCTGTAACGTTTGTGCGATTCGTGCATCCAACCCAACAGATGACCCGCTATCCGGCGGTGTATGGAGACAAAAGTTCAACCAAAGGGGTGATTCACATGGCAATTTTGAACGACAACATCAAAAATCAGGTGCGCGAAATGCTGGCCGACCTGCCTGCGCCGGTGCGGCTAGTTGTCTTTACACAGGGGGAAGGCGGCGCGCTCGAATGTGAGATGTGCGCAGAGACGCGGGAACTCGTTGAGGAAGTAGCGGCGCTCTCGGACAAGGTCAACGTGGAAGTGCGCGACTTCGTCAAGGACCGCGAAGTGGCCGAGACCTACGGCATCGACAAAATTCCGGCCATCGCCATCGTGCGCGACGGCGACGAACCCAAAGATTACGGCGTTCGTCTGTACGGCATTCCGTCCGGCTATGAGTTTGGCACATTGATCGAAGACATCCGACTCGTCAGCTCAGGCGAACATGGGTTGAGTGCAAAGACGCTGGAGCAACTGGCGCAGTTGAAGGACCCGGTGAACATCCAGGTCTTTGTGACGCCGACCTGCCCGTATTGCCCGCGCGCGGTGCTGCTGGCGCATCGGCTGGCCATCGCAAGCGATCTCGTCACCGCCGCCATGGTGGAGGCGACCGAATTCCCACATCTTGCCAATCGGTATCAGGTCTACGGCGTGCCGCGCACGGTCATCAACGACGTTATTCACATCGAAGGCGCCGTGCCGGAGAATATGTTGATGACCAAACTGATGAATGTCACCGATGAGGAGTTTATGAAGCTGGCGCGGCAGCGTTGGGAAGCCCTGGTCAATTGAGGTAACCTGCTGGCTTTGTCCCCTTCGTCGTGTGGCTGGTATAATCGGCTGCATGACGAAGGAATTGCCTGCGCCGACGCTGCTCTCGCCTGAGCTGCTCGACGAAGCCTACGAACAGCGTCTGCTTGAGCGCATTCGTGCAGGCGACAAGACAGCCTGCGCCGAGTGCATCGACCTGCACAGCGCGGGCGTCTATCGGCTGGCGCTGCGTATGGTCGGTGATCCGCACGAGGCGGAGGACATCGTCCAGGAGACCTTTCTCAATGCCTTCCGCACCATTGACTCCTTTGAGGGGCGCTCCAGCCTGAGCACCTGGCTGTATCGGATCACCTACAATGCAGCGCTGATGCGGCTGCGCAAGAAACAGCCGTTGCACGTTTCCATCGACCCGCATGGGGACGAGGAGGAGGCGGCGACGACGCCGGTTCAATTGTTCGACTGGTGTTGCCTGCCGGAGGAGGATTTCCAAACCGCCGAGGCGCGCAATGAGCTGGAGCGCGCCATCAGCGAGCTGCCGGAGCCGCTGCGCGCCGTTTTTGTGCTGCGCGAGCTGGAAGGGTTGTCCACCGAAGAGACGGCGCAGGCGCTCGACCTTTCGGTTTCCAACGTCAAAGTGCGCCTGCATCGCGCCCGGCTCTGGCTGCGCGAGCGTCTCTCCGGGTACTTTACCGAGCTGGCGCAACGTTCTCAAGCTCGAAAGTGATGGACGCCGCTGTGTCTCACCACGCATGCAAAGAATTGCTCGTCAGTCTCTCCGACTATCTCGACGGTGAAGCAGCTGAAGCGCTGTGCACCGAGATCGAGCGACACCTGGCCGGCTGTGAAGACTGCCGGGTTGTCGTTGACACCCTGCGCAAGACGATTCTGCTCTACCGCACTCTGCCGCCTCCTGCCCCGCCGCAAACTATCCGCGCCCGCCTGCTTCATGCTCTGGAACTGGACAAGGACGCGCCGTAACCTCGCACCGCCGGTCTCCGGTCGGGAAAACCGGGGCAGAGCCTGACGGCGCCATGCGATTTCCTCATAAATTCGGAAACAAAGCTCGTAGTGGTAAAATAGTCGTCCAACTGCCGCAAGCGCAGAAGTCGGTGTAGGGAGAAGACGACATCAATGAACAATCGATGGTTGCTGTTGCTCATCGGTGTAGCGGCGACGGCTGTCATAGGCTATTGGGGCCATCGACTGGATGTTTGGCCGGATGGGTTCGAACGTGTATTCGCCGCAGCTCCCCTGCAGATTGCGCCGGATGGGGAGCGCATCCAGTCCATCGCCGTTCCTCCGCGCAGAGTGCGCGCCGAAGCCAGCGTCGTTCCCGTGCGCAGCGTCGATCTGAGCGTGCCGATTGAAGGAACCGTCCAGGAAGTCTTGATCCAGGAGGGCGACGCCGTCACAGAAGGACAGTTGCTGGTCAAGCTCAAAGACGGCCGACAGCGCGTGTTGGTGGCACAGGCAGAGGCTGCATTGAACCGGGCGCGCGCCGCATTAGCTTTGCTCGAAGCAGGGCCCTCGCCTGAAGAGATCGCCGAGCTGGAAGCAACACTGGCTGCAGCGCAGGCAGCCTACGACAAACTGGCGCAGGGACAGCTTCCCGGCGCCATCGCCGAGGCGGAGGCTGCCCTGGCGCAGGCGCAGGCCGACTATCGACTACTGACGCGCGGCGCCGATCCGTTGGAGATCGTCGAGGCGACCGCTCGACTGGAGCTGGCGCAGGCGCAGCTCGACCAAGCGCGCTCCGCCTACAACAAGGTGCGCAATCAGCCTGACATCGGCATGCTGCCCGAATCGGTGGCGATGCAACAGGCCACTGCCGCCTACAACGCCGCCAAAGCGCGGCTCGATTTTTTGCAAAGCGGAGCGACGCCGGAGCAGATCGCCAGCGCCGCCGCTGCCGTCCGTCAGGCGGAAACTCGGCTTGCAGTGTTGCGGCAGATGGAGCCGCTCGAGCTGGCAGAGGCTGAGGCGCTGGTCCGCCAGGCGCAGGCTGCGCTGGAGAAAGTCAGGGCCGGCGCCCGCCCCGAAGAAATTGCAGTGGCGCAAGGGGATGTGGACATCGCCGTCGCGCAGTTGCAAGAGGCGCTGGTCGCCCTGGCAGAAACCGAACTGCGCGCACCTTTCGACGGCGTTGTCACCGCCGTCGCTGTGGAGAACGGTGCACAGGTCACCCCCGATCTCCCCATCGTTCAACTTGCAGACCTATCGGCGTGGCGCATCGAAACGCTAGGCTTGACCGAGCTAGACGTCGCAGGCATCTCACCCGGCGATCGCGTCGAGATCACCTTCGATGCGTTGCCTTCGGTGCGCCTCAAAGGACGGGTGCTGCGCATCCGCCCGGTTGGCGAGATCAGCAGCGTTTCGCCGGTCGCCGGTGCGTTGCCGCAACGCACGCTGCCGCTTGCCGAACAAATGGCAAGCGATATTGTCTATCGCGTGATTATCGAACCGGAGACGCACGATCCGCGGCTGCTGTGGAACATGACTGCAGTAGTGGACTTCGGGGAGCGGCGGTGATTTGTGAAACGGTTGGCAAGATGCGCAACGGTCAAGCGGTGGAGCGCACTTAGAAGGCGAGAAGGTTATAACCGCCGTCCACCTCGATCGTTTGGCCAACGATCATGCGGGCTGCGTCGGTGCAGAGCCACGCCGCCACTTCGCCGACATCTTCCGGCGTCGCCAATCGACCGACGGGCGTATGCTGCCGGGCGTAGGCGATCATTTCCTCCTTGCGCGGGAAGAAATCCAGGGCGCCTGTGATGATGACACCGGGGCTGATGCAATTGGCGATGATGTTGTGGGGCGCCAGCTCGACGGCCAGATAGCGGGTCAGCGCCTCGATGGCGGCCTTGCTGACGCCCACGACGCCGTACTCGGGAAAGACGCGGCGGCTGCCGATGCTGGTGACGGTAAGGATGCGCCCCCAGCCGCGCGCGCGCATCGAGGGCAAGGCCGCCTGCACCCCCACCAGAATGCTACGGGCGTTGATGTTGATTGTCCATTCCCATGCCTTTTGATCGATCTCGGTGATGGGCTTGAGCACGCCGCTGGCTGCATTGCCGACGAAAATATCGACGCCGCCCAACGCTCGAACGCTCTCCTCGATGAGCGCCTGCATCTCTTCATCTTTGCCGACATGCGCCTTGACGACAGGCGCTCGCACGCCCAGCGCTTCTGCTTCGGCGGCTGTCTGCTCCGCCTCTTCGCGATGGCGAAAATAATTGATGACTACATTGCAGCCGCGACGCGCCAACGCCAGCGCAATCCCCCGGCCGATCCCGCGACCGCTGCCGGTGACTACGGCGTTTTTGCCTTGCAACTCCTCCAAAACTTCCTCCTTTTTCACATGCCAACGCGCCGATCAAAGCGCCTGGTGAAAATCTTCCTGTTGTTCATGGCCGGCTCAAGTGGGCATGGTGCATCCCGTCCATCAGAATCACCGATTCGCCAGCAGACGAATCTTCTCGCTCGTCTCGCGCCAGGAGATCTTACTCAGCCCCAGCTTCTGGCGCAATTGCTCTTCCGGCATGCCGTTGCGAAAGTCGCGCACGGCGCAGGTCCAGCGCAGCGTCTCGAAGCCGACCTGGACGTAGCGAATCCCCGCCAGCTCGCCCAACTCCTCTAGCACGTACTCCAGATTGCGAGGCGTGCACTCAAAAAGAAGTTCCTTGGGCTTGTATTGCTCCAGATACTGCTGAAAGGCAGGCGTAAAGGTGGCGGTCAATCCCAGCGTGCGATTCTTGTGCTTGTAGCGCTCTTCTCGATAGCGGATCGTCACAAAGGGTGACTGCGGTTGACCGATGTCGATGTCATCGAGCATCAGCCGCGCGCACTCCGACTTTTTGATGCCGGTCTGTAACAACAGGCTTACCAATAGATACGGGCGAGCGTCTGGATTTCGCCGATCGCGGCTGATGTCCTGCGCCTTGAGCAGGAGCGTGCGCACATCGCCGTCGCGCAGGATGATGGGGAGCGGCGTGCGCGCTTGAATCTGGACAAGCGGCTCAGCAGGATCGACGCCGATGACGCCGACGCCGTGCAGCCAGCCGAAGAAGACCTTCATGGTTGTGATGCGTCGCGCCTGGGTTTTGGCGCTGAAATGCATGCCCCGATTTTCGGCCAGCCAGGGGAGAAAATCGTCGAGCGCCTGCGTAGTGATGTGATAGAGTTTCGTATCGCCGCCCAGATACTCGCCGAGAAATTTCAGGTCGTTCTGAAAGGCCTTGATGGTGTTCTCGCTGAAGCCTTTACGCACCATATACTCGTCGAAAGCGGCGATGGCGTCGGCGAGCGGGCTATGGGCGCGCAGCGGCGGCGTCAAATCAGGCGTCGGCGCACCGAAGGGAGGAGTCTGCGTCTCCTCTGAAGAAGAGATTGCCGTCGGCTGTTCCTGCGGCGTCGGAGAAAGTTCGTTGTCAAAGTTTTCGTGATGCAACGTAGGCGTCTCGGTCATGTTTGTCGATAGCGTCCAGAAGGTATGAATCCGTTTCTGCATCTCTATGCGAAGTATAGCCGGAGAAAACGCTCGCCGTCAAAGCGACGGCCTGCAATTCCATCTGTGCAAAAGCGGCCCCAGACTCGGGGAAGAATCTGGAGCCGCATGAGGTTCGCAGTGAGCGCAGACTCGGGTAAAAAGGAAACAATCGCCGTTCTGCTTCAATGCTCTAGAAGCCTAGCAAGCCGGAGCCGAAGACGCCGGCGAAGACCAAGCTGACGATCGACATCAGTTTGATCAGAATGTTGAGCGAAGGGCCGCTGGTGTCCTTAAAGGGATCGCCGACGGTGTCGCCCACCACGGCGGCCTTGTGGGCGGGCGAACCCTTGCCACCCATCTGGCCGGTCTCGATCCACTTCTTAGCGTTGTCCCAGGCGCCGCCGGCGTTGGCCATCATCACCGCCAGCAGGAAGCCTGCCGCAATGGCGCCGACCAACAGGCCGGCCAACCCCTCCTTGCCGAGCAAAAAGCCCGCCAGCACCGGCGTGATCACGGCCAGCAAGCCCGGCAAAATCATCTCGCGCAGCGCGCTGCGCGTGCTGATGTCGACGGCGCGTGCATAGTCCGGCTTGGCTTTGCCCTCCATCAGGCCGGCGATCTCGCGGAACTGCCGCCGCACCTCGAGCACGAT
Source organism: Caldilinea sp. (assembly GCA_025055055.1). Taxonomy (GTDB): domain Bacteria; phylum Chloroflexota; class Anaerolineae; order Caldilineales; family Caldilineaceae; genus Caldilinea. The sequence goes on from JANWYX010000277.1 coordinate 19,420, forward strand.
CTCCTTCGCTGCCTTGCCGACGGCGGTCATGGTGAGCGCCGTGAAGAGGAAAGGCAACATGGCGCCGATCAACAGGCCGGGCAGAACGGTCGGTGTAAGGATGTTCAGCGTCCGGATGCTGGCAGCGTCCATGTATGCGCCCAGCAACGCCAGCGCAGTCAGCACCGCCGAGCCGATCGCAAAGCCCTTGCCGGTGGCCGCCGTCGTGTTGCCCAGGCTGTCGAGTGCGTCGGTGCGCTGACGCACTTCCGGCGGCAGGTGCGCCATTTCGGCGATGCCGCCTGCGTTGTCCGCCACAGGCCCGTAGGCATCCGTCGCCAGTGTCACGCCCAGCGTGCTGAGCATGCCAACGCCTGCCAACGCCACTGCATACAGGCCGGCCGTGATGTTCAGCGGCGCTCCGTTCGGGCTGGGGATCGCCTGCGTGCCGAACCACAAGGCCAGCAACATGGCGGCTGCGATAATGAGCACCGGTGCAGTCGTGCTGTTCATGCCGACGGCGATGCCCTGGATGATCGTCGTCGCCGGGCCCGTTTCCGCAGCCTCTGCGATCGAGCGCGTAGGCTTATTGGTGTACGAGGTGTAGTATTCTGTGAACCAGGCGATGCCGTTGCCGGCGATCAGACCGGCAAGGATGGCCAGGAAGTAATGGAAGGGCACGCCCGTCAACAGAACGACGAGCAATGCGATGACGAGCACGACACCCGACGCCGTCCACACGGAACGCCGCAGCGTGGCCAGCAGATCTTCCTGCGTGGCGTTTTCGCCTGTCTTGACCTGGAACGTGCCGATCAAGGAGGCGATGATGCCGCCGCCGGCGATCAGGAAGGGCAGGCCGATAAAACCGGTCGTCACCCCGGAGGTGAGCACCAGCGTCACGCCCAACGCCGCAGCCGCGATGATCGAGCCGACGTAGCTTTCAAAGAGGTCAGCGCCCATGCCTGCGACGTCGCCCACGTTGTCGCCCACGTTATCGGCGATCACGGCAGGATTGCGCGGATCGTCCTCGGGGATGCCCGCCTCCACCTTGCCGACGAGGTCGGCGCCGACGTCAGCCGCCTTGGTGTAGATGCCTCCGCCCACGCGGGCAAAAAGAGCGATACTGCTGGCACCGAAGCCGAAGCCGGCCAGAAAACCGACCTCCGCCGCCAGCGAGGCGTGGTCGTTGCCGGTGAAGACCAGATACATGATGCTCAGTCCCAACAGGCCAAAGCTGACGACCGCCATGCCCATAACCGAACCGCTGGCGAAGGCGACGCGCAGTCCGTCATTGAGGCTGCGGGCTGCCGCAGCGGCGGTGCGCACATTGGCGCGCACGGCGACATACATGCCCAGATAGCCCGCCGCCGCCGAAATGAGGGCGCCCACGACGAAGTTGAGGGCCGTCTGCCAGTTGAGAAATGCGCCGATGATCAGGGCGACAATCACCACAAAGCCGGCCAGATAGGTGTATTCGCGGCGCAAAAACGCCGCAGCGCCGATCTGGACGGCCTGCGAAATCTCGCGCATGGTCTGGTTTCCCTGATCCTCGGCGAGCACCCGGCGCATCTGGTACACGACAAAGCCGATGCCGACCAGACTCAGCACCAAACCGATAATGACAGCAGGCGTTGCTTCTAACAAGGCAATCCTCCTTAATTTTGATATGTTGATCTTGAAAATAAACGAACAACCATTCTCACATCATCGCAAACGGATGATGTCGAATTCAGAATAGCGTTGATGCATGGTTGCGCTGTTGCGTTGCGGTTCATGAATTTCAATCTGCCGTGCAGCGAACGCCGGACTGACTTGCAGACGCAAAGTTGTATGTCAGGTTACGAGAATCGTTGCACAACAGGATTATTGTAATTTGGGATGGTTCCAACGCCAAAATAGATTGTCGACTTATCCGAGCAGTGGATTCTGGTGGAGAAGGAGGGTGCGATTGCAGCAGATCTATCTCGACCACGCTGCCACAACTCCCATGCGCCACGATGTTCTGGAAGTGATGCAGCGCCATTTCGCCGAAGTCTACGGCAACCCTTCGAGCATCCATCGCGCAGGTCGCCAGGCAAGCGTGCTGCTGGAGCGCTCGCGAGAAACGCTGGCAAGCTTGCTGAACGCACGCCCCGGTGAAATCATCTTCACGAGCGGAGGCACCGAAAGCGACAACGCCGCCGTACGGGGAATTGCGCTGGCGCGGCGGGCGATGACCGGCGCAGCTCGCCTGATTGTGAGCGCCATTGAGCACAAGGCTGTGCTCGAGACCGCAGAAGAGATGCGCGATCGTTTCGGCTTCAAGCTCGATCTCCTTTCGGTCAATCGCGAAGGGCTGGTGAACATCGATGATGTGGCCAGGGTTTTGGGCGATGGCCGCGATGTGGCGTTGGTCAGCGTTATGTACGCCAACAACGAAATCGGAACCATCGAACCGATTGCGGAGATCGGCTCGCTCTGTCGCTCGCTGGGCATTCCGTTTCACACCGATGCAGTCCAGGCGGGGGGGAAGCTTCCGCTCGACGTCGAGGCACTTCAGGTCGATGCTTTGAGCCTGGGCGCGCATAAGTTCTATGGCCCCAAGGGGGTGGGGCTGCTCTATCTGCGCAGCGGCACGCCGTTTTGGCCGCAGATGACCGGCGGTGGCCAAGAGCGAGGACGCCGCGCCGGGACGGAAAACGTTCCTCTGATCGCGGCCATGGCGAAGGCGTTGGAGCTGGCCGAACAGGAGCGCAGCGACGAAGAGCAACGACTGCGCGCCCTACGCGACCATTTGATCGGCGCTCTGCTGGAGTCGGTTGATGGCGTGCAGCTCACCGGCGCGCGAGAAAAACGTCTGGCCAACCATGCCAGCTTCGTGGTGGAGGGCGCCGAGGCGGAAGGCATGTTGATTGCGCTGGACCTTGCCGGCATTGCGGCAAGCAGCGGCAGCGCCTGCACGTCCGGAGCGAACCGACCTAGCCACGTGCTGGAGGCGATCGGCCTGCCGCCTCATCTGGCGGCAGGGGCGCTGCGTTTCAGCCTTGGGCGCAATACAACCGCCGCCGACATCGACTATGTGCTCACCGTACTGCCGGAGATCGTGAAACGCATTCGCTCGTAGCGCACAGTCAAATCGTAGCACACAGTCAAGACATCAACCTCAGGACTGGGGGTGGGTATTATACCTGTAACCGATGCCGCGCACCGTGACCACGCGCGTTGGATTGGAGGGATCGGACTCGATCTTGGAGCGCAACCGACGCACGGCCAGCTCCACCAGATTGGGGCTGTCACCTTCTGCGTATCCCCACACTTCCTGGAGCAGCTCTTCCTTAGAAACGGGATGGTCGGCGTGACTGACCAGATGACGCAATAACGCGAACTCGATCGGTGTCAACGGGATGCGGCGCCCGCCGATTTCAACCTCCTGAGCATCGTTGAACAATTTCAAATCTCCGACCTCGGCGACTTCAAAGGAAGGATAGGCGCGCAGATGAAGCGAACGGCGCATTACGGCGTGGATGCGCGCCTGAAGCTCCTTGAAGTTGAAGGGCTTCGTGATATAGTTGTCTGCGCCAAGCTCAAGGCCGCGCACGATGTCTTCGGGGCGATTCAACGCAGTGATCATCACGATCGGCACATCCGAGCGTTTGCGAATTTCTTTACATACTTCAAAACCATCCACGCCCGGCATCAATACATCCAACATGACCAAGTTAAAACGATCCTCGGCAAACTTCATCAACGCCTCGGGGCCGTCGGTGGCCTCCACCACCGTGAAGCCCATGCTGCGCATCGACTGCTTTAACAGCGTGCGCATCACATTCTCATCTTCCGCAATCAGGACTTTGAGGCCTTTCCCCGGTAGGGGTTGCAAAAAAGCGTCCCCTGATTGTAACGGAGTTGAAGCATCGGTTGCGTCGGATGCAGCCCTCGAGGGGTCCTCGTGCGCTTTCATCATGAGTGAGCACTTCCGGCAATACAAAACTTCATACTGAAGATTTTGTCATGCAGCGTAACACATCTTGCAGTCGAGAGCAAACGATGTCAGAAACAAGATAAAATGACGGACGATTGCATCTATTCCGATCATAAGCAGCAGCGCGATAATTGAGAAGGTGCAAAGTTGAGTCGCCTTCGGCGCATCGAAGGCAAGCGGAAAGCAGGTGTTCAAATGAAACGCATCGAGGGAGAGGTGCCTTTTGGGCAAATGTTGCTTTGGTGGCTAGATGAGCTGCAGAATGAAAAAGGCATTCCCGTGGCACAATTGTCGCATCGCTTCGATCGGCCTTATCTGGCATGGGAGTCGGTGCGTCTGGCGCGCAATCCATTCTTCGCCAAAGGCACCGGCTTTGAGGGGTATCTGGTGGGTCGCGCAGGCTCTGCGGAAGAGGCGCTCGATTATTTGCTTGCCCTTGGTCGCCAGACGCTCGATAGCCAGACGCGTCTTTACCGCTATCAACCAAGCTTTCGGCGCCGTTTGATGCGCACGCTGCGCGGGGAGCGCGCCGACCTTGAGGCGTTGCGGGAGTGGGCGGTGACGTTGGGAGCCTTGTTGGCGCGCCTGCGCGCGGAGATGCATCGCAGCCCCCAGGCCGAGGCGTTTCGCCACGAAACCTATCGCCAGATAGAGGGGCTGCCGCCGATCCAATATCTTGAAGAAGGCGATGATCTCAAACAGATATACGAAATTCGCGATGCCGAGCATCCCTCTGCGCCTCCTGTGTATGTTGACCCCAGCCATTTACGCAGCACCGATCAGGAAGCCTGGCAGGTGGCTGCCAAGATCGGCAAATTCGGTCATCCGCTGGTGCGCGAGGTGCTGCTGGCCGAGAGCCATTAGGCATTGTTTGCGCCTTCGCCGGCAAAGACGATCTTCTATGATCTTTCATGCTCTATTGATGCCACCCTCCTTCAAGAGGCCGAAAAACACAGTTTGCAAGAACGTTTGTAGCTATGGTATACTTTTAATACTGGGATGCTCCCTGCTTTCCTCCAATTTACGTTAGTTTCAAACAGTATTGTGTTTGACACCAAGGAGAAAAAATCATAATGGCAAGTGTAACTTACGACCACGTCTACAAGCGTTACGGCGAGGTGACGGCTGTCAATGACCTGAACATCCACATCGAGGACAAGGAATTTCTCGTCTTCGTTGGACCGTCGGGCTGCGGCAAGACCACGAGCCTCCGCCTGCTAGCAGGTCTCGAGGAGATCACGGAAGGCAACATTCTGATCGGCGATCGCATCGTTAACGATGTGCCGCCGAAGGATCGCGACATCGCAATGGTCTTCCAGAGCTACGCGCTCTACCCGCACATGACG
>JANWYX010000292.1 GCA_025055055.1 Caldilinea sp.
TTCTCGGCTTTTTTTACGGCGCAGCCGGTTGGTTTTTCGATCCGTCCTTCAGCAAAGACCAATGGCGTCAGCTCACCGAATTCTTACGTCCTCGCCTGGCGGCGGACGAAACCGTCATCTTGGTAAGCGGCCATGCCTGGCCGGTGTGGGATTACTATGCGCCCGACCTGCCGCCGGTGCGTCTGCCTGCACTCGACATTCTCGACGTGAACGCCGTGCTCGACTTCCCCACCACGGGCCAGACGCTCCGCCGCGCCTTCGCCGAGGACAGCGGTCTGCGCGGTGCGTGGCTGGTTTCTTGGCAGGCGGAGGTCGTCGATCCCAACGACGTCGTGCCGGTGCAGCTTGAGCTGAGCGGCCGAGAAAAGGGACAATCTGCGACATTTCACGGTCTGGGCTTGCGCCGCTTCACCGGCTTCCGAGAGCATCGCTTCGTCGTAGAGCCGCCTATCGACGTTACTACCGACCTCGTATTCGGCGACCAGGTCATTCTGCGCGGCTACAAGGCGATGGACAACGGTGATCTATTGCTGTTTTGGGAAAGATTGTCTCCGGCAGGGGAGCCTGCACCGGACCTACACATGACGCTTGCCACGACGACCGCCGAAGGCGCACCGGTGGCTACGACGCCGCCGCGCCGCATCGCCGGCTACCCCTACCCCTTTGCACGTTGGCGTCCCGGCGAGATTGTCGCATCCCATGTGCCGGCGCGCACCTGGCTAGGCGCAGCCGAACCGACGCCCGGCGCCTATCGATTCACGCTGCGGCTCTTCGACATGAACGATCCGACTGCTTCGCCTTTGTTGCTTGCAGACGGGCGCGCCGAAGTCGAGCTTGGGCCGGTGAAGGTCGTCATTGAATAAGAGGATCCGCGCCGCCGGCGCCTCTTACCGGAAGCTGCCCGGCAGCATTGACCGCTTTGCAGCAGCATCAGGTTGGCGGCGAGCCGAGACGTGCGGTAAACTGGCGGAAAAGATGAAAAGGAGTCACAGTGTTCCGGAAGGTCGCAAAATTTGCATCCCTTGCCCTGACCCTAGGCATTGTCTTAATCAATCTGAGCGCCTGCGGTCAGCTCGAGCTGCGCGCAGGGCCCCTCCTGACGAACGTCGCCTTCTCCAAGAGCGAGATTTCTCCCAACGCCGACGGACAGGACGACGCAACGGAGATTGTCTATACACTGCGGCGAACCGCCGACATCAGCATTTATTTCGAGAACGAACAGGGCGAACGCTTCTACTTTCGCGAAAGCCGGCGGCGCTCTCCCGGAAATTACAGCGTGCTATGGGGCGGCGTCGTCGACATCCCGGAAACGGTGGATTTTGGCTATGGACCGGTGGAAATCCTCAGCCGCGTGCTGCCGGACGGCGTATACCGTTGGGTGGTCGAGGCGAAGGAGGAGAACGGCAACGTTGAGGCGGTCTCCGGTCAAATCACGCTGCGCGACAGTGACACCGAGCTGCCGGAGCTGCAAAATTTCACCGTCGTGCCCGATGTCTTCCGTCCTAATCAGGACGGCCTGCTCGACGATCGCGTCTCCATCGGCTATTATCTGACCAAAGACGTGGCATCGATCGTGCTCTTCCTGCGCGACCCGGAGAGGCCCGATCTGCGGTACTTCATCGCCGAGTCACCCGGCCTGGTCAAACCGACGGAGCGCGGCTATCACTCATACAGCTATGACGGCGGCGTCGATCTCAACGCCGAACCGCCGCCGGACGGTCTCTACGAGCTGGTCGGCGAGGCGCGCGACGCCGCCGGCAACGCAGTGCGCGTCGTGCGCACGTTGACGATCGAGGAGGGCGGGAAGCCGCGCGCAGATGTTGTTGGCGGCGAGATCGACTGGCAAGGCGAGAGCAACCGCGTCGTGTTGCTCACCCTAGGCGACAAACTCTGCTTCAAAGCCTACGTGGAAAACGAAAGCACCGTGCCCATTCGCACCAGCGGCCCTTGGCCGGGGCAAGAGTACCGCTTCGCTGAAAACTACAACACGCTGGCGATCACGCACGATGAGCCGAGTTGGTTGCAACAGGACGGCGCCTGGCGCTTTGGGATCAACTTCGATACCACGGGCGTGGATTTTCCCTATCGTTGGGCGATCGGTCGCAAGGAAGACCTTGAAATGCGCCTGATCGACGGCGTCGAACAGTGGTATCTGCTGCCCGGCAAACGCGGCGAAGTGAGCGGCTGCATTGTACTCGACGAGAGGCTGCCCGTCGGCACGCGCTTCTGGTGGGGTGGGTTGATCCATCAGGGCGTCGCCGTCGTCAACAACAACATCGACCGCATTACCGTGCAATTGGGTGTGCCATGAAGCGCCGGATTCGGCTGGCTGCAATCGTCGTTTCCTACAATGTGCGCGATCTTTTGCGTCGGAGCCTACACAGCCTGATGCAAGCCGCCGCCACTTGCGCCGATCGATTCGATCTCCAGGTCGTCGTTGTGGACAACGCCAGCTGCGACGGCAGCGCCGAGATGACGACGGACGAGTTCCCTCAGGTGCGCCTGATCGCCAGCCGGGAAAATCTCGGCTTCACACGCGCCAACAACCTCGCCTTGCGTGAACTCGGCTTTGCCACAGCGCCTGCGCGGCCACCGGTCCATTTCGTCAACGCCCAGGAGAGCGACGTTGCACAATCCGGCGCCCGCCCCGACTATGTGCTGCTGCTCAACCCGGACGCCGAGGTGACCGACGGCGCGCTGCCGAGGCTGGTCAATTTTCTGGAGCGGACGCCCCAAGCAGCGGCGTGCGGCGCAGAGCTGCGCTACAGCGACGGATCGTTTCAACACAGCGCCTTTCGTTTCCCCGGCCTTTTCCAGGTGTTGTTCGACCTCTTTCCGCCGCTCGGCGTTCCCGGCGGCCATCGTTTGCTCAACAGCCGCCTGAACGGACGCTATGCGTCCGCTCGGTGGAGCCGTGGGGAACCCTTTCCCGTCGACTTTGTGCTGGGCGCCGCCATGATGGTGCGCGGCGCCGCCATCGACGCCGTCGGCGGCCTGGATGAAAGCTTCTGGATGTACTGCGAAGAGATGGACTGGTGCCGGCGTTTCCGGCGCGCCGGCTGGAGCGTTTATGCGCTGCCCGGCGCGCAGGTGATTCACCACGAAGCGCAGAGCAGCCGTCAACGTCGTTGGGATGCGCAGGTGCACCTGTGGCATAGCCGTTTTCGTTTCTATGCGAAATATCGTGACGACTTCCCCCCCGGAACGCTGGCGACGATCCGTCTGCTCGTGCGCGCCGGCATGGCCCGCGAAGCCAGACGCCTCGAGCGGCGTTTTGCAGCCGGGGAACTGGATGGCGTGGAGCTGTTCAATGCGCTGGCGGCGATCGACGCAATTTCCCGCACCGCCACTTCCCCTATGCAAGGGTTGTAGAAGAGCGCCGAATCCGGCGCAAAGACGAAAGGCGCACAGATGCCCGGTGTGAACACTCGTCTTTTGCCACTCCTCATTCTTTTATGTCTACTCTTGTCGGTGTTCGGATCGGCAGGAGCAAGCGGCCACGCCTCTGCACCGCTCCTGCAATTCGACGCCGACCTGGCCTTGGCGCACGCACATCATCTTTCGGAAGTCATCGGGGATCGTCCTGCTGGCTCGGAGGGGGAACGGCGAGCCGCCGGCTGGCTGGCCGGACAGTTCGCAACGTTGGGCTATGAGGTGCGTATTCAGCCCTTTCTGTTTTCCCGATCTGGGAGGCCGTTGATCGGAATGAACGTCATCGCTACACGCAGCGGACACCCTGACTACGGTGTGCTCTACGTCGGCGCACATTATGATACGGTGGAGCGCATTCCGGGGTTTCCATACGGCGGTCCGGGCGCCAACGACAATGCCTCCGGTGTGGCCGTTTTGCTCGAGCTGGCGCGACTGTATGCTTCTGCTCCCCTGACGCCGACGCTCACGTGGGTCGCCTTTAGCGGCGAAGAGGATGGTTTGGTGGGTTCGCGCTTCTTTGTCGGTAATCTCTCCATCCAGGAGCGTATGCAGGCGCAGGCCATGCTCAATTTCGACTGCGTGGGCATCGGCGATGCACTGCATCGGTATTATCATCGCGATCAAGATCGAGCGTTCGTCGAGGCGTTGCCCGTCGCCTCAGATCACACCGGTCGTCTCTTGTGGGGCTCGAGCGATCATGTTGCGTTTGCAGAGGCAAACATCCCTGCGGTGCTCCTGAACATGCATCCATCAGAAGGGGCTTGTGGTCCTCATTATCACCAGCCGACAGATGTGTTCGTCACTTTGGAAAGAACGGCTATCGAGCGCGCAGGTCGGACAGGCGCACAGACGATTGCGTTTCTGATGGAGACCTCTTCCGTGCGCACGTTTTATCGGCAATATTTCCCCTTCGTCGCACATGGGGGTGCGAACTGAGATGACGCGGTTGGCGGCAGTGATTCTCACCTACAATGAAGCACACAACATCGAAGCATGCATCGCCTCGCTGCGCCAATGGGCAGACGTGGTGGTAGTTTGGGACTCGGGCAGCACAGACGACACGCCGTCGCGCGCGCTCGCTGCCGGCGCGCTGGTGGTGCAGCGCCCCTTTGACAATTACGCAGCGCAACGACAGGCGGCGCTCGACGCCATCGACGCCGAATGGATCTTCTTCGTGGACGCAGATGAGCGAGTCACGCCGGCGCTCGCTGCCGAGATTGCGCAAGCTCTAGAGGAGTCTGCGCACTCCCCCGAAGCGCCTGTCGGCTACTGGGTTCCTCGTCGCAACCTGATCGTCGGCCATGAGATGCGCGGGGGCGGCTTTTTCCCCGACCACCAGCTGCGGCTCTTGCGCCGAGGGGCAGCGCGCTATGCGCCTGAGCGTCAGGTGCACGAGATCGTCGAATTGGCCGGACGGGACGCCTACCTGCGTCACCCGCTCATTCACTTCAACTATCTTTCTTGGGAGCAGTTTCACCGCAAACAGCATCTTTACGCTGCGTATGAAGCGCATATGCTGGCGATGCGAGGAATTTGTCCTCGGCCGCATAATTTTGTTCTACAGCCGTTGCGCGAATTTTGGCGACGCTTCGTTACGCTGGCGGGGTGGCGAGACGGCTGGCAAGGGGTGCGCATCGCCTTCTGGCTGGCATGGTACTATGGGGTGATGCCCTATATCATCTTGCTACGTCGTTCCCGACCGGAGTGCGCCGACTAGACAACTGCCGGCAGCGTGAAATAAAATCGGCTTCCTCCCTCAGGGAGGCTCTCGGCGCCCACCTCGCCGTTCAGCTTTTCGATGATGCGCTTTACAATGGACAACCCCAAGCCATAGCCCTTGCGCCGCTCGTTGGTCTGCATGCGTAGCATGGGCTTGAAGAGAAAAGAAGAATCGGCCGGAACGCCCGGGCCGTTGTCGGCCACCCAGAAACGCACTTTGGTCGGCTCGGGAAAGTCATATCCCAACCGCAGCACCGGAGGTTCGCCGCCATATTTCAAGGCATTGACGACATAGTTGTACCAAACCTCTTCCAACCATGGGCCATATCCCAGCGCAGCAGGCCACTGATCGGGCAAATCGATGACGGCGCCGCGCGCCGTGCTCATAAACTCGATACGGCTCAAGGCCTCCTGCACGATCATGCCCATGTCCACCAGCTCGATCTCCACATTGGTCGTGCCGCGCACGCCTGCCAGCAGGAGTAGCGAGTCGATGATGTGGTTCATGCGCATGCTGTTGTCGACGATCTGTTTCAAATAGAGATCGGCTTCTTCGGGATGTAGAAACTCAAAATTTTCGCGCAGCATGTCTGCGTAGCCTGCGATCACCGACAACGGCGTCTTGAGGTCATGCGCCACGGTGTGCGCAAAGGCGTCCAACTCCTCGTTACGCAGACGCAGCTCCTCTGCCTGACGATTGAGATGCTGGAAATAACGGGCGTTTTCGATGGCGATCGCCGCTGACGCCGCCAGTGTTTCGCTCAACGTCTGGTCAATGTCTGTAAAGACGCCCTTGCGTTTGTTGACCAGCTCCAAGACGCCCACCACGCGCTCCGGCGCGCGCATCGGTGCGGCCAGCAATGTGCGCGTCTGAAACTTCAACTTGTCGTCGCTCGCCGCCGAAAAACGGCGATCGCGCATCACATCGTTGACGATGACCGTCTCTCGATGGGCGAACGCCCAGCCGGCGATCCCCTCTCCAGGCGCCAGCGGGACGTGCCGTGGCTCGATGTATTCGCCGTTGGCGAAGATGGCGACGCATTCCAGCAATTCCTCGCCGCCCTTTCCGTGCGTCAGCAGCCAGACGGAGCTGCCTTCGGCGTCGGTGAACTCACAGATGCTTTTGACCAGCTGCAACGCAATCTGCTCTTCGTCTAACGTTGAGGTGAAAATCTGCGTCGCCCGATTGAGCAGCGCCAGTTTGCGGTTCTGACCGTACAGATCTTCAACGATGGCTTCGCGTTCGGTGAAGCGACGATGCTGGCTCAAGACGCGTTCGATGATGGCAGGGAGCAGCTGCAGATGGCCGGCATCTGCAGTTTTGATGACGAAATCAGCCACGCCCAGACGCATTGCGTCGATCACCACGGCTGCGTCGTCCTCCGCAGTCACCATGATGGCCGGTGGGCGCAGCTCGTTGGCAGCCAACCGGCGCAAAATTTGCAGCCCGTTCAATTCCGGCAGCGTGTAGTCCAGCACGACCAGATCATACGGGCGCTGCTCCAAAAGAGCCACTCCATCCGCTCCGTTCAAGGCGAGATCGACGACAAAGCCTTCCTGCTCCATCCGCTGTTTGAACAGATGCGCCAGCGTTGCATCGCCCTCGATGCAGAGAAGACGAGGACGGTTTTCATGGATGGACTCATACGTGAGCGTCTTCAACGAAGGTGGTGTCGCCATGACGTTTAACCCTGATTACGTTCTGCGTTGCTTGCTCGAATGTGTCATCATGGCTGATGACGAATAGCTGGTTGAAGCCGCGGACGGTCATAATCTGCTGGGCAAGCGCCTCGCGGCGTGCGTTGTCGAGGTTGGCGGTCGGCTCGTCGAAAAAGGCGATGTTGAGATTGCTCATTTCACGCACCAACGCCAATCGCACCGCAAGGGCGGCGCTCATCTGTTCGCCGCCGGAGAGCTGTCGGAAGTTGCGCTCCATACCGTTGGCCGTCAATTTAACGCCGTAATCCGTCCCCCACGTCAGCACACGGGTATGGTCCTGCATCAGCTCGCCAAAAATCGTCGCCGCAGCTTCGCTGACCTGACGCACGATCGCTTCTGTTACAAATGGCCCGGCCTGTTTGAGCGTCGAACGAATACTCTCCAGCGCTTCCTTTTCCCGCAACAGACGTTTACGCCTGGTTTCAAGCGCACTGTGCTCCGCCTGCACCTCACGCAATACCGTCAGTTGCGCCTCGTCGTTCGCCTGTGCAGCGCACAACAGGTCGATCGTGGCGATTAATTTGCCCAACTCTTCACGGAGTTCACGATCCGCCAATACTAACCGCTC
>JANWYX010000306.1 GCA_025055055.1 Caldilinea sp.
ATCGAGCCGGGCACCGTGCTGGTGTTGGCCGGCTCCGAACAGCAGATCGAGCAGTATAACGCTCTGCTTTGCACAGAACCGCCGAGCAAGGAACCGGTGGTGATCATCGGCGGCGGACGCGTGGGGCGCGCCGCCGGACGGGCGCTGGCCGAGCGCGGCATGGACTACCGCATCGTCGAGCTGCTGCCGGAGCGCGTGCGCGACCCGGCCAAATATGTCCTCGGCGACGCCGCCGATCTCGAAGTGTTGGTCGCCGCCGGCATCCGCAAAACCCCCGCAGTGCTGGTGACGACGCACGATGATGACACCAACATCTATCTCACCATCTACTGCCGAAGGCTCCGCCCGGATGTCCAGATCATCAGCCGGGCGCGGCTGGAACGCAACGTCGCCACGCTGCACCGCGCCGGCGCCGATTTCGTCCTCTCCTATGCATCGATGGGCGCCAGCACCATCATGAATTTGTTGAACCGCGACAGCATCCTGATGGTGACAGAAGGGTTGGATGTCTTCGAGGTGGAGACGCCTGCAAGCCTGGTGGGGAAGACGATCGCCGAGGCCAACATCCGGCAGCTCACGGACTGCACGGTCGTCGCCCTGGAGCAAGATGGCGCCATGACTGTCAACCCCGACCCGCATACGCCGCTGCCGGCCCACGCCAAAATGGTGCTGATCGGCACGGTCGCCTCGGAAAACTGTTTTCTGAAACGCTTCACAAAACCTCATGAATAAGATGCATGAATGACGCAAGCGTGAGTTTCTTGGCGATCTTCCCCTACCTGGTGGGGGGCGTCGGCCTCTTCCTGGCCGGCATGATCCTGATGTCCGATGGACTCAAGGCGGCGGCGGGCGGGCGGCTGCAATGGCTTCTCGAGCGGACGACGCACATGCCGTTCAGCGCCTTCCTTACCGGCGCAGCGTTGACGGCCTTGGTGCAGTCGTCGAGCGCCACCACCATCACCACGATCGGCTTTGTCAGCGCCGGGTTGCTTTCTTTTTCTTCGGCGATCGGGGTGATCATCGGCGCTAACGTGGGCACGACCAGCACGGGCTGGATCGTGGCGCTGCTCGGTTTCAAACTCAATGTGGGGACGATTGCGCTGCCTTTCATAGGCGTCGGCGCGCTGATGCGTCTGCTGCTGCACGGCGCACGCGCCTCGCTGGGCATGGCGCTGGTGGGGTTCGGCCTGATCTTCGTCGGCATCGACTTCTTACAGGAAGGCATGGGCGGGTTGGCGCATCGCATCGACCTTTCGCCCTTTTCGCAACCTTCGCTGATTAATCACCTCTGGCTGGTGTTGATCGGCGCCGTGATGACCGTGCTGCTGCAGTCGTCGAGTGCAGCCGTGGCGTTGACGCTGACAGCGTTGAACGGCGGCGCCATCGGGCTGGAGCAATCCGCCTACCTGGTGATCGGCCAGAACCTGGGCACCACGGTCAAGGCAATTTTGGCGGCGATGGGCGCTTCGATGCCGGCGCAGCGCACGGCGCTGGCCCACATCCTTTTCAACGGCGTCACCGGCGCGCTGACGTTCTTCTTTGCACCGATGTTGCTCACGCTCGCCGTGGCCTGGAGCGTATTTATCGGCGACAACGATGCAGCCGTCGTCATTGCGTTTTTCCATACCCTGTTTAACCTCTTGGGCGCCGCACTGTTCCTGCCCTTTCTCACGCCTTTCGCCCGTCTGATCGAGCGTCTCATTCCGGAGCGCGGGCCTGTGCTCACCCGCCACCTGGACGACTCGGTGCTGCATCTGCCCGAAGTAGCGACCGAGGCCGCAGCGCGCGCCCTCACGGAAATCGCCGCCGTCGCGCTGAAGGAGGCCGTCCACCTGTTGCGCAACGTCGCGCTCGATCGCGCCGGAGAACACCGGCTTCACCTGGCGCAGGCGGCGATGGATGAAACCGGTCGTTTTTTAGGGCGAATTCAATACACAGGTTATGACGGGGAGATTTTTGCACGGCGGCTGGCGCTGCTCCACGCCGGCGACCACGTCGATCGCCTGATCGAAGCCTGTCTAGAGTCTCCTGCTCCCTTACACGGGGAGGAGGTGCGCGCGGCGGCCGCACACCTGGCCCAGGCGCTGGAGCCGGCGCTGGATTGGCTGGAAACGAAAAGAGGCGACGCCGCAGCGCTTGTTCAACGCCTTGCACAGGCCTCCGCCGGGCAAGCGGAGGCGCGGCGTCGCCAGCGTGAACAGTTGTTGCAGGAGACCGCCGCCGGCCGCATCCGACCTGATGAGGCGCAGCGCCGACTGGAGTCGATGCGTTGGGTGGATCGCGTGGGGTATCACGCCTGGCGTATGATGCACCACTTGACCGGGCCGCCTTCCTCGGCGGCAACGTTGCAGACGGCGGTCTACGCAGAGCCCGAGCCCGTCGGCGTTTCGACGAATTAGTTGCGGGGATATTCTCCTACTCCAGATACCCCAGCCATCGCCGTTGTACGCGCAGCATGGTCTCCAGCGTCTGTTCGGCGGCGCGCACGCTGTCCACTACCGGATCGACGAGCAACGCCTGCAGCGCAGCCGCTTTGGAGCGCGTGAGCACCGCCTCCGCCGTCAGGTCGTGCACGGCGATCTGATTGCGCAAGAGCCCCGCGATGCCGCGCGGCAAGCGCCCTAACGCCACGCCGTGCACGCCGTCGCCGTCCACCAGCGCCGGAACCTCTACGGCCATGTCGGAAGGAAGATCGTCGATGAACCCCCGGTTGGGCAGGTTGAGCGCCAGCACCTCGGTGGGTCGGTCGGCGGCGAGGCTTTCCAGCACCTGCGAGGTCACCCAGTCGTCGCCCGAACCGCGCAACAGCGTCTCTTCGGAGACCTTTTGCGCCACCCACAGCTTGTAGGTGCGATAGAAATCGAGGATGCCGGCATGATCGACCACCTCATGCGCCCACTGGATGTACTCGCCGAAGTGCGAGTCCACCGTCACCGGCAAATAGCCGAAGCGCTCCAGGATCACCTTGAACAGCCCTCGCTCCGCCCAGGGGCGATGACCAACGGTGGCGACATGCTCTGCCGGCAGGCCGGGCAACGCCCAGCCCAGCACGTTGGTGATGCGTTCGAAGTAGGCCGGCGCTTTGGCGCGCACATCGGGATAGGCATCGACGCCGGTGTCCCGATAAAACACGTTCAACAGCACGCTGAAGTGGTTGAGGCCGCCCGCCTGAAACTGAAGATTCTCCAGCGGCGTCTCCAGGATGTGGGGCAGATGTTCGGGCAGTGACGCCGCTTCGTGACAGACGCCGATCAGCTTCAGGTCTGGGTATTTGCGCTGCACGGTGGTGCAGATGCGGCTCATCGGATTGCTGAAGTTGAGCACCCAGGCGTCCGGGCAGATCGCCATGATGTCGCCACAAATGTCGAGGATGGGCGGGATGATGCGCAAGGAATGGAAGAGACCGCCCGGCCCGCCGTTTTCGCCGTAGACCTGGCGAATGCCGAACTGCTGGGGGATGCGCCAGTCTTGCTCCCATAGCTCGAAGCGATTGCCGACCTCGATGGAGAGAATGCAGAAATCGGCGCCTTGCAGGGCGGCGCGGCGATCGGTCGTCGCCTCCAGCGTGTAGGGCAGATGGTGCTTCTCAAGGTGAAGCCGTCCGAAGGAGGCGGTGCGCGCCAACGCTTCGGCGTTGATGTCGTGCAGGCAAATCCGGCTGCCGACAAACACTTGGCTCTTGAAGAGATCGCCCAGGATGCTCAAGCCAAAATTGGCGCTGCCGGCCCCGATTAGGACAATTTTATGCGCCATGCGGTTCTCCTGGTCAGTGATACTTCGGCAGCCAGTCGCCGTGCGCCTCGATCAAATCATCGACCAGACGCCAGATCTGGTCCAAGTCGAGCTCGGCCGCCGTGTGTGGGTCGAGCATGGCGGCGTAGTAGATGTACTCGCGCTTGCGCGTCAGTGCGGCTTCGACGACCATCTCCTGCACATTGATGTTGGTGCGCATGAGCGCAGCCAGGTGGGGCGGCAAGGTTCCGATCTTAGTGGGCTGAACGCCGTTTTTGTCGACCAGGCAAGGCACTTCCACGCAACAGCCCTGGGGCAGGTTGTCGATCAGGCCGTGATTGGGCACATTGCCGTAGATCACGCGCGGTTGTCCGGTGACCATGCTGTGCACAATCAACGAACCATACTCGTTGCTGCGCTCCACCTCGTTGAGCCGCTCGAAATGATGGACGACAAGCGGCAGATGCTCCGGCGAGACGCCCGCCTTCGCCATCGCCTCGGCGAACTCTTTCGACAGATCAAGCTCGGGATTCTCCAGCTTGCGCCGCATGAATTCCCAGCCCGTAATTTGCACCTCGCAGCGGCGGATGTACTCGTCGAGCGGAATATTGAACTTTTCGATCAGATCGGGGCGATCGCGCTTGATGAACCAGGGCACATATTCGGCGAAGTGCTCGCTCGATTCGGTGACAAAGTAGCCAACGCGCTTAAAGACTTCATAGCGCACACGGTTCCAATCAGGCACCCGCCCTTCCTCGATCACCTTGCGAATCAACGGATAGAGGTCTTCGCCGTTG
>JANWYX010000313.1 GCA_025055055.1 Caldilinea sp.
TCGGCGGCGTGCACGCACACATCCTGCCCGTGCCGATGATGAACATCCTCAACGGCGGTAAGCATGCGGTCAACAGCACCGACTTCCAGGAGTTCATGGTGATGCCGGTGGGTGCGCCGACCTTCGCCGAGTGCCTGCGCTGGGGCGTGGAAGTCTATCACAGTCTCAAAAAGGTGCTGCACGACGGCGGCTACTCCACCAACGTGGGGGACGAAGGCGGCTTTGCCCCGAGCCTGGGCGGCAACGTCAAGGCGGTCGAGGTGATTCTCAAAGCGATCGAGCAGGCAGGCTACAAACCGGGAGAGGATATCTTTATTGCGCTCGATCCGGCGGCCAGCGAGCTATATGACGAGGAGACCGGCCTCTACACTCTGGAAATCGAAGGGCGCAAACTCGATCGCGGCCAGATGGTCGATCTGTGGGAAGACTGGGTGAATCGCTTCCCGATCATCAGCCTGGAAGATGGCATGGCCGAGAATGACTGGGAAGGCTGGGCGCTGCTCTCCCAACGCATCGGTCACAAGGTGCAGCTTGTCGGCGATGATCTGCTGGTCACCAATGTGAAGTTCATTCGACGCGCCATTCAAGAGAAGGTCGCCAATGCGCTGCTGATGAAAGTAAA
Organism: Caldilinea sp.; assembly: GCA_025055055.1. GTDB lineage: Bacteria > Chloroflexota > Anaerolineae > Caldilineales > Caldilineaceae > Caldilinea. The sequence continues at coordinate 623 of JANWYX010000313.1, forward strand.
CCAGATCGGCTCCCTCACCGAGGCGATCGCCGCCATCGAGATGAGCCATCGCGCAGGATGGGCGGTCGTCACCAGTCACCGCTCCGGCGAATCCGAAGACGCCACGATCGCCGACATTGCAGTGGCCTTTAACACCGGTCAAATCAAAACGGGCGCACCGGCGCGCAGCGATCGCGTGGCCAAATATAATCGGTTGTTGCGCATCGAGGAAGAGCTGGGTGACACGGCGATCTTCCCCGGTCTACAGGCGTTCCCACATTTGCGTCGATAGGAAGCAGGGGGGATGGCGAGTTTTCAATCCCCCCTCTACTGACGAATGCTCTGACCGACAAACACCTGAAGAACAGGCGCCAGGCCTGACAGCGTTACAAGCGATGAAAATGTCGCCGAGCACATAAAGCATTTTTTTCGCCTTTGCATCTTTCCCCTTTGCGTTGCATCCATTTTTCATAACAGGTAAACGTCTGACGCAAAGAACACACAACGAGCAACACACAACAAGGACGGCCCTATGCAAATCGCAGGTGGAACTTTCCTGGTGACGGGCGGTGGCTCCGGGTTGGGGGCGGCTACAGCACAACGGTTGGTGAATCGAGGCGGCAACGTCGTACTTCTCGATGTGAACGCAGCTGCAGGAGAACGGTTGTCCTCCGAGCTGGGTGACCGCGCGCGTTTCATTCGCGCCGACGTCACTGCTGAAGAAGATGTCAACGCTGCGGTCTCAATGGCGCTCGATGTGTTCGGCGCGCTTCATGGCGTCGTCAACTGTGCGGGCGTCGCTATCGCCGAAAGGGTGCTGGGCAAGCGCGGCGTGCACGAACTCGCCTCGTTTGTGCGTGTTGTTCATGTCAATCTGATCGGAACCTTCAATGTGGTGCGACTGGCTGCCGAGGCGATCGCGCGCAACGAACCGGGTGAAAGCGGAGAACGCGGTGTGATCGTCAACACGGCGTCGATCGCGGCCTTCGACGGTCAGATCGGACAGGCTGCATACGCTGCGTCCAAAGGCGGTGTCGCTGCCATGACCTTGCCGCTGGCACGCGATCTGGCTTCTGTGGGCATCCGAGTGATGACGATTGCTCCCGGCGTCTTCGCAACGCCGATGCTGGCCGGTCTGCCGGAGGCCGCGCAGGCATCGCTTGCGCAGCAGATTCCGTTTCCGCAACGCCTAGGAAGGCCGGAGGAGTTTGCAGCGCTGGTCGAGCATATCCTCGAAAATCAGATGCTCAACGGCGAAGTGATCCGGCTGGACGGCGCCATCCGCATGGCGCCCAAATAGAGGCCGTTATTCCCACTCGATCGTCGCCGGCGGTTTGCTGCTGATGTCATAGACGACGCGGTTGACGCCGGCCACTTCATTGACGATGCGGTTGCTGACGCGCGCCAACAGATCGTAGGGCAATCTTGCCCAGTCCGCAGTCATGAAATCATCTGTCACCACCGCACGCAGCGCCAGCGCATCGGCGTAGGTGCGGCCGTCGCCCATGACGCCCACCGAGCGCACGGGCAACAGCACGGCGAAGACCTGGCCGGTCTGCCGATAGAGGCCGGCTGCGCGCACTTCGTCCAGGAAAATGCTGTCGGCATGACGCAACGTCTCCAGGCGCTCCCACGTCACCTCGCCCAGACAGCGGATCGCCAATCCTGGACCGGGGAACGGGTGGCGCCAGACGATCTCTTCGGGCAATCCCAGCGCCTCGCCGATCGTCCGCACCTCATCTTTGAAGAGCATGCGCAGCGGTTCGATGAGGCGAAAGGTCATATCTTTGGGCAATCCTCCGACGTTATGATGCGTCTTGATGGTGCGCGCATGGTGGGTGTCTGAATTGCCGGCCGATTCGATCACGTCTGGGTAGAGCGTTCCTTGCGCCAGAAAGGCGGGCGTCTCCACGCCCCACTGGATCGCAAGTCGTGCGGCCTCTCTTTCAAAGATGCGCACAAAGCGCTCGCCGATGCGTTTGCGTTTCTGCTCTGGGTCGGTGACGCCGACCAGGTCGGCGAGAAAATCTTCGCCGGCGTTGACGGCGATCAGCCGCATTCCCTGATGACGCTGGAACGTCTCGACCACCTGCTGCGCTTCCCCTTTGCGCAACAACCCATGGTCTACGAAGATACAGGTCAGTCGGTCGCCGATGGCGCGATGCACCAGCGTCGCCGTCACGGCGCTATCGACCCCGCCGCTCAGTCCGCAGATCACATGTCCTTGCGGGCCAACTTGTTGACGGATCTGTTCGATACTCTCCTCGATAAAGTTGCCGGCCGTCCAGTCGCCGCTGCAGCCGCAAATGCGCTTGACAAAGTTGGCGAGAATTTCCCGCCCATACTGAGTGTGGGCCACTTCGGGGTGAAATTGCAGGCCATAGAGACGGCGCTTTTCATCGGCAATTGCCGCCAGCGGAGAGTTGCCGCTGTGCGCCACTGCGAGAAAGCCTTCGGGCAACTGTTCGACGCGATCGCCGTGACTCATCCACACCACGAATTCGGAGGGCAGCTCGGCGAAAAGAGGGCTTACGGGCGCTCCTTGCGGCCCCGTGACGTGGATGGTGGCGGCGCCGTATTCTCGCTCGCTTGCCGGCGCCACACGTCCTCCCAGGGCGTGCGCCAGCAGCTGCAGACCATAGCAGATGCCGAGCACGGGCACATTGAGCTTGAGCACGACGTCCGGCAAGGTGGGAGCGCCGGGATCGTAGACGCTGTTCGGCCCGCCGGAAAGAATGATTCCCTGTGGATGCAGGCGAGGCAAAATCTCGTCTGCTCGATCCCATGGCACGATTTCGGCGTACACATTCGCCTCGCGCACTCGACGACAGATCAGCTGCGTATACTGACTGCCGTAATCGATCACAGCGATAGTCTGATGCTGCATGCGTCCACCCCTACCCTTACGCCGACGTTTTGAACGTTAGCGTAGCAGATCGCTGCGCGCTGCGCAAACGGAGCCGGGCGAAAAAGCAAGGGATTCGGTTGAAAAAGGGGTGAATGAGAATTTGGTGTAAAGTTGAAAGAATTGTATACTTGTTGGATAGGGTGTGCTGAATCACGCGCCCGGTACAGCGGTGATTTGGCTTCCCTCTCTGAGCTGCAATGCACCCAGAGGCTACGGAGGCGAGGCATTAAATCGTCTCAAAGGGTTGACCACACATGTTTATGAAGGAGTACCGATGAGTATTGCCAAAACACAGAAAGCTCAACTCATTCAGGAATTTCGGTTGAGCGAAAATGACACCGGCTCGCCGGAAGTGCAGGTCGCTTTGTTGACGACGCGGATCAACGCCTTGATCGAGCATCTCAACAAGCACAAGCACGATGAGGGCTCGCGCCGGGGATTGCTCAAGTTGGTTGGTCAGCGTAGACGGCATCTTGCCTATCTAAAGCGGAAGGATGCCCAACGGTACCAACAGTTGATTCAGCGTCTGGGATTGCGAAAATAGAAACCAAAGGGGCGAGGCGGTCGGAAGACGCTCGCCCCTTTTGTAATATGTCGCCATCCCGGCGCAGAGGCTTGGCAAGGTTTTGTTTGTGAAAAGCAGCAGGTCGGTGTGTTGCGTAAGCAGAGATTGTAAGCGGTGAACCGCGACGGCTGCGAGGTCCGGCATTGGAGAGCGCCCCTAACCCTTTCCGGTTGGAGTCGCTCTCCAGTTCCGCACCTCGCCCGACCCCTTCTCTGCAGCCAACCTCTGACAAACTGCTGATGGTAGGTGCAGCGTCTGCGCAAGATGCGCGGCTGCTTTTGTTTGTTGCAAGAGGTGATAATCTATGCAAATGTTTCAAGGTACACAACTCTTCACTGCTGAGGTGGGGGGGCGAACGCTCGCGATTGAATCCGGCCTCCTAGCCCCTCAAGCGGGTGGCGCCGTCACGGTGCGTTATGGCGACACGGTGCTGTTGGCGACAGCGGTCATGAGTAAAGATGCGCGGCCCGGCCTGAATTTCTTCCCGCTGACGGTCGAATTCGAGGAGCGCCTGTACGCCGCCGGCCGCATTCCGGGGAGTTTCTTCCGGCGAGAGGGCAAACCGAGCGAACAGGCGATCCTGATGTCTCGTTTGGTCGACCGCCCATTGCGTCCGCTTTTCCCGAAAGGGATGCGCAACGAAGTGCAGGTGATCGTCACGGCGATGGCTACCGACGGCCAAAATTTAATGGATCCGCTGGCGATCATCGCCGCCTCCGCTGCGCTGCATGTCAGCGACATCCCGTGGAACGGCCCGATCGCTGCGACCACCATCGGCTTCGTTGACGGTGAATTCGTCGTCAATCCGACGGCGGCGCAAATGGAGCACAGCAGCCTCAGCTTGGTCGCCGCCGGCACGGAGGACAACATCCTGATGGTGGAAGCCGGCGCTCGTGAAATGCCCGAAGACCTGGTGTTGGAAGCGCTCAAGCTCGCGCATGAGAACAACCAAATCGTGATCAAAGCGATTCACGAGTTGCGCGCTGCGCTTGGCAAGCCCAAGGCGGCGGCTTCCATCTTTCTGCCATCGCCGGAAGTTGAGACAGAGGTCGCCGCCCTCGCCGTCGACAAAATTGCTGCAACGCTTGAGCAGGGGTTTGGCAAAGTGGAGCTGAACAACGCTCTGGACGCCATTAAGGCCGAGGTGAAAGCCGCCTTCGCAGCGCGCATGGCCGATGGCAGTGTCTCGGAAATCGAGGTGGATGACGCTTTCGAGTCCATCCTGAAGAACGTCATGCGACGGCGCATCCTCGAGAAGGGCATTCGCCCCGATGGTCGCACGACCACGCAGATTCGCCCCATCAGTGTGCAGGTTGGCAATTTGCCGCGCGTGCACGGTTCCGGTCTCTTCATGCGTGGGGAAACGCATGTGCTCACCATCGCCACCTTGGGCACACCGGCCGATGCGCAGCGGCTCGACTCGTTGTTGCCGGGTGAGGAGAAGCGCTACATGCACCACTACAACTTCCCGCCCTTCAGTACCGGCGAGGCGACCCCGATGCGCGGCCCGAAACGCCGTGAGATCGGACACGGCGCATTGGCGGAGCGGGCGTTGGTTCCGGTCATCCCGGAGGATTTCCCCTACACGCTGCGACTGGTGAGCGAAGTGCTCAGCTCCAACGGCTCGACCAGCATGGGCTCCGTCTGCGGCAGCACGTTGGCGCTGATGGATGCAGGCGTGCCCATTACGGCGCCGGTGTCCGGCATCGCCATGGGGTTGGTTCAGGACATGGAGACCGGCGAATATCAGATCCTGAGCGACATCCAGGGTATGGAAGATGCACTGGGCGACATGGATTTCAAGGTCGCCGGCACCGAACACGGCATCACGGCCCTGCAGATGGATCTCAAGATCAAGGGGCTGGATTTCGAGATTTTGCGGCGAGCGCTGGATCAGGCGCGGGAAGGGCGTCTCTACATTCTGAGCAAGATGCTAGAAGTTTTGCCCGCCCCGCGGCCGACGCTCAGTGTCTACGCTCCACGCATCCTGTTCTACCATATCGAACCCGAGAAGATCGGCAAATTGATCGGCCCGGGCGGAAAGACCGTGCGCGGTCTACAAGAACAGTTTGGCGTTAAGATCGACATCGAAGAAGACGGCACCGTCTATATTTCCGGTGAAGGCCTCAACGCCGAGCAGGCACTGGTCGAAGTGCAGCGCATGACCGAGGATGTTGAAATCGGCAAGATTTACACCGGCACCGTCGTGCGCGTCGAACCATACGGTGCATTTGTGAACATTATGCCCGGAGTCGACGGGATGGTGCATATCAGCCAGCTTGCCGACTATCGCGTCGAGAAAGTCGAGGATGTCGCCAAGTTGGGTGATGAGCTGACTGCAATGGTGATCGACGTGGACCCAGGCGGCAAGGTGCGGCTGAGTCGTCAGGCCGTGCTGGAAGGATGGAGCGTTGAGGAGGCGCGCAGCCGAGATCGCAGCGCACGAGCGCGCAGCAGCGAGCGTGGCGAACGGAGCGAACGTGGTGAGCGAGGTGAACGCGGCGAACGCGGCAACGGCCGGAGCAGCGACCGTCGCGAACAACGGGGCGGCAGTCGGAAACGGTAAATAAAAAGGGGGAGACGCTTGAAAGCGTCTCCCCCTTTCTTTACTCGTTGCTATCCCCGTAGGTCATGCCCCCGGTGTGACATGCGGACCCGTCCAGGACGTCTGCCCGATAACTGAACTTCCGGATCGACCGAACCTCACGTCTCCGGCGGCCCTTGCCTATCTATTTGTGTATCTTCTGAAAAGCTGAGACCCTGTCACGATGCCCGATCAACCAGTGCAGATCGGCCTTCAGCCTCAGCCCCGTTCGAGGAAGTCGGGCGCGGGGAAGGTTGGGAGTCTCCCTCGCTATTATCGACGGTTGCAGCGGAGGCCGTCGCTTTTTCTTCCGATGCAGGCGATGTTGTTTTCTTTTTTCGCTTTTGCTTTTCCAGGTCGCGTCTTGTCAATTTGCGATGATACTCCTGCAGTTTGGGCTCTTCGAGCAGGCGGCCGCCAAAGGGCGGGTAATCCAACAGTTTGGCGTGCACATAGCTGCCGATCACGCGAAAGCTGGCCGTAATCGGCGGCGCCAACAGCGCGCCGAGAATGCCGCCGGTGGTCAACCCCACTGCCACGGCGCAGATGACTACGATCGGGTGCAAGTTGACGCTGTCGCCAATGATGCGCGGCACCAGGATGTTGTTCTCCAGTTGTTGAATCAGGAAATAGATTCCAACAGTAATCAGCGCAAAGCCCAGGTTGTTGATGCCCAGTTCACGCATGACGTCGCTACCCTGGATCAATGCCACGATCACTGCAGGAATCATCGCCAGCACCGGTCCTAAATTGGGCACCACCTCAAGCACGCCGGCCAGAATGGCGAAGATCAGCGCGCCGGGCATACCCACCAACGTCAGGGCGACGTAGGTGGCGACGCCCACGACGACGCCCAGGATCAGCTGACCTCGGAGGAAGGATCGCCACACGCGCGCAATGCGGCGCAGCAGATCGGCCAACTCTGAGCGGTAAGAGGGAGGGAAGAGGTCCTGGATGTACGCCTGAATACGCGGCGCGTCGATCGTCATGTAGAGGCTGACGAAAAAAGTCACCAACAGGGCGACAAAGACCGAAAAGATGCCTCCGACCACGCTGAAGGTGCTTCCCACCAGCGTCGTCGTTGTGCTCAGCACGTTCTGAATATAACTCAAAATGTCGCTGACGGAAGGAATGAACTGAATTTGTTGGGCGTTCTGTTGAAGTTGCAGAAGAAATTCGCCAAGCGGCAATGTGAAGCCCAGCACAACGATTTCTTCGGGCAACGTTCGCATCGCTTCATCCGCCCAGAGAATGACGGCTCGGGCAGTGGCGGGCACGTTAAAGTTTGCCAATGCTCGCAATTGGTCGATGAGCGCCGGAATGAAGATGATCGGCAGCAGAAGCACCGCCAACAGCAACAACAAATAGACGATGATCGTGCTCACGGCGCGCGGGATTCTGAGCCGTTCGGCAAAATTGACGATCGGGCTGATCAAGTAGGAAATGATCCCTGCCACGAGAATGAGGGGCAGAATATCCCGGCTGAGATAGATTACATAGACAAATGCAACCAGCATGATGACCAGCACCATGCGTTTGGTGGCCAGATCCCAGCTGGAATCGCCGCCCGGTTGGGTAACCGCCTCAATGGCAGCCACCAGCGACGCTTCCGGGTCGCCCTTAGGAAGCGCTCTTTTGCCTTTGGCCTCATCCTCAGCGCCGGAGTAGCCCGGCTCGATATAGTCGTGACTGAGAACTTTCTGATTCACTTCGCCCATAATTGCGTGAACCTTTCGGCGCATCGAGCGATGCAATTTCTTGGGAGTTCCTTAATTTTGTCGATAACGCCGAGGCAGTTCGCCTATTCTGTCAAGTCTTATTTATAATAAAAAACCCGTAGAACCAATAGCAGTCGCGTTTTCGCCGTGTCCCCTCATCAGATTCAGAACGACATTGTCCGTTTCCACCGTCGCTCTGTCAACCGAGCACCGTTCGTATCACGCGCAGCCAATTTTCTCCCAGAAGCTTGCGGATCACTTTGACGTCGTGACCACGCTCGACCAGTCGTTGGGTGAGGAGCGGGTAACAGGTAACGTCCTCCACGCCGCGTGCAGGGGTGCAGCCGTCAAAGTCGCTGCCCAACGCCACATGGTCCGGCCCGACAACGGAGAGAATATGTTCGATGTGCGCAATGATGTCGTTGATCGTCGCCTCCGCCGGATTCTGGCTGTTCAGAAACGCATCGACAAAGGTGACGCCGATCACGCCTCCCTTTGCCGCGATCGCTTCCATCTGGGCATCGGTCAGGTTGCGCGGATGGTCGCACAGGGCGCGCGCATTGCTGTGGCTGGCGATCACCGGATGCTGGCTAACGGCGAGCACGTCCGCCACGCCTGCAGGCGAGAGATGGCTGACGTCCAGCAGAATGCCCAGGCGATTGCACTCTTCCACCACCCGCACGCCGAATTCGGTGAGGCCGCCGTTGGTGCGGCTTTCCGCTACACCGTCGCAGGCGGCGTTGCGATAATTCCACGCCAGCCCCAGGTTGCGCACACCCAGCCGGTAAAATTGGCGGAGAACGCCGATGCTGGCATCGAGCGCCTCGGCGCCTTCCAGGCCGGCGATGCCTGCGATCTTGCCTTCGGCTCGGGCGCGCAGAATGTCGTTGGTGCAGCGTGCAAGCACGAACTGGTCGGACGCGCGTTCGGCGAGGAGGTGAAGCTGGTCAAGGCGCTCCATGGCGTGAGCGACGGCGCCGTGACGTTGGTAGGGGACCGGTACGTAGCAGGCGAAAAACTGTACATCAACGCCTCCCTCGCGCAGCCGCGGCAAATCGACGTGCCCCTCGTTTGAACGCTCGCCCAGCCAGCGCCCGCGTTCGAGCTGGTCGCCGATGCTGTCGCAGTGGGCGTCGATCACCAGGGCGTCGAAGTGTAATGACAAAAATGCGTGCGTCATGGGACCCTTCGTTTCTGTTTGCTGAGGCTTTTGCGGCTGAGATGGAACGGCAGCCCCTGCTGCTCGATGAACTGCTGGAAGAGTGCATAGAACCGGTCGCGGTCGTTTTGCCTAAGCACGGCGACGGCGTCGGCGCTCTCAATGGCATAGGGATACCCCCCGGCGCCGACGATGCATTCGCCCAGGACACGCGCCACGACTTCGTCTCCACCTCCGCTTTCTATCACCCAGCGCGGAACCTCGAGCCGCGCCGGCGGTCGATCCATCGCCAGCCGGATGTAACAGAAGGCGACGTCCTTGTAAAATTCCGCCAGGCCGGACTGGCTGAGCGGATCGTTGCGGGCACAGATGAAAAAGGGTGTGCGGTCGCCCCAGGCAGGCAGGAGCGGATCGACGAGCGCACCGTCGGTGAGGCTCATGTAAGGCGGCCCGGCCACGGTGTTGACAAGCATCACTACGTCGCGGCTGCCCGAGCTGTCGACGAAACCGACGAGCGGGGCCCCCAGCCGCTTCGACGCTTCCAGCAGGGAGCGCACTGCGTCGAGATAGCCCTCGGCGCGACCCGGGCGCATCTGACCTGCGAAGCTGATGATGAGGGAGCCGTCGAAAAAACAGAGCGACTTCGAGGCGACGCCTTCGTCGGCGAGACGCTCCATCAGCGCAATGAGCTGTTCGCACTCCAACGCAAAGCGATGCCGATCGACGCGCCAGTCGGGGAAATCGCCGCTCTCCTCATCGCCCAGCTCGTCGGGCGTCAGCACCTCAAAGTGAACATCCTTCTCGTAGCGGCCGCCGGCCACATGATAGTTGAGATACCAGCCGACCTGTACGGCGGCCACAGGCACAGAGAGCTCTTTGCTGGGCGGGATCTGGCTGCCGTCAACCGCTGCTACGGGGTGGCCCTCTAGCACGGCGAGCGCCCAACGCCGCGCTTCCCGGTGGCTCTGCCAGCCCTCTCCGAGCGAAATGCAGAGAGCCTCTGCTCGATCGATTTCGGGCGTGGGCAAGGCGCCCGGCCACTCTTGCCCGCTGGCTTTCACCTGTGCAGCGATGGCCTCGCTCCCCATCGCCATGAAACGGGCCAACAGCCGGTTGCGCAGGTCGGATTGAGAGTGAAGCTCCCGCCGGTATTGAGTAAATTGTTCGCGCTTTTTCTCCAGCGCATCGATGACCTTGGTGCGACTGAGCATAGGCATGTATGATAGTCCCAGTTTGTAGAATTGCCAA
>JANWYX010000407.1 GCA_025055055.1 Caldilinea sp.
CCAAACCCGCCTCTGCGACCTTCGGCAATGTGACGACGACACCCAATCCCCACTGGGCGCACACAGATGTCGTCGGCCGGCTGAAGGCAGCGCGTGGGCTGCCGGTTGGCTTCGACACCGACGTCAACGGCGCTGCCTTGGGCGAGCATCGCTGGGGCGCAGCGCAGGGGCTGGACACCTTCGTCTATCTGACGATCGGGACCGGGCTGGGCGGCGGCGCCATGGTGAACGGCCGTCTTCTGCACGGCTTAGTGCACGCCGAGATGGGGCACATGCGCATTCCCCATGATCGGACGCGCGATCCTTACCCCGGCTGGTGTTCCTATCATGGCGACTGTTGGGAAGGCCTGGCGGCCGGACCGGCCATCGAGGGGCGCTGGAAGACGAAAGGCCAAAACCTACCCGCCGACCATCCCGCCTGGGCGCTGGAGGCGCACTATCTCGCCCTCGGCATCGTCAATATTATTACAACGCTTTCTCCGCAACGCGTCATTATGGGGGGCGGCGTGATGGACCAGCGCCATCTCTTCCCGTTGTTGCGCAAAGAGGTGCAGGAGCTACTGAACGGCTATATCCAGAGACCTGAAATCACCGAAGCGATCGACCAGTACATCGTGCCTCCTCTGCTCGGCGCTCGCGCCGGCGTGCTGGGGGCGATTGCGCTGGCCATGGACGCTGCGCTTTAAAAAGGAGGCGCAATGACCACCGTTCCTTTCAACCCGACCGAACATCCGCACCGCAGACGCAATGCGCTGACGGGAGAGTGGGTGCTCGTCTCTCCACACCGCACCAAGCGCCCTTGGCAAGGACAGGTGGAGAAGAGCGCGGAGGAGGCGCGCCCTGCTTACGATCCCAACTGCTATCTGTGCCCCGGCAACACACGCGCGGGCGGCCGGCGCAACCCTCACTACACCACCACGTTTGTGTTCGACAATGACTTCGCCGCCTTGCTGCCGGACGGCCCGCGCGGGGAGGTGGGCGTCGGCGAGTTGTTTCAGGCGCAGGCGGAGACCGGCGTCTGCCGCGTGATCTGCTTCAGCCCCCGCCACGACCTTACGCTGCCGGAGATGGAGCCGGTCGACGTGCGCCGCGTCGTCGATGTATGGGCGGAACAGATCGAAGCGTTGGGCGCGCGACCGGACATCAACTACGTCCTGGTCTTTGAGAACAAAGGCGCCATCATGGGCTGCTCGAATCCGCATCCCCACGGTCAGATCTGGGCCAACTACACTGTTCCGGTGGAGCCGAGCAAAGAAGATATGCAACAGCGCCTCTATTTCGAGCGCCACGGACGGCCGCTGCTGATCGACTACCTGGCGCAGGAGCTGGAGATAGGGGAGCGCGTCGTCTTGCAAAATCGCCACTGGGTTGTCGTCGTGCCCTATTGGGCGGTGTGGCCTTTCGAGACGCTCGTGTTGCCGCGCCGACATACGCTCGCCCTCCCTGAACTGAGCGGAGACGAACGCGATGCGCTGGCCGACATCCTCAAACGTCTTACCACTCGCTACGATAACCTCTTTGAAACAAGCTTCCCCTACAGTATGGGGTGGCACGGTCAGCCGACGGATGGTCAGCGCCATGCACACTGGCAGCTTCATGCGCATTTTTACCCGCCGCTGTTGCGTTCGGCCACGGTGAAGAAATTCATGGTCGGCTATGAAATGCTGGCCATGCCGCAGCGCGACATCACCGCCGAGCAGGCAGCCGACCGGCTGCGGCGGATGAGCGAAGTGCATTATAAGCAAGCTGTAGAAAGATGAAAGTCAGTTGCATAAGGTGACATTGTGGAATTTTCTGAAGGTCGTTCGGTGTGGTTGCGCTTTGGATTGGAATTGTTGGTCTTGCTCTCCCTGGCGCTGAACGTAGTTATCCTCCTGTATGCATGGCGACTTCGTTCACAGGTAGTCGGGTTGCGCACAACGGTGAGCGGAATGTTGCAGCGGGCCATCGTCGACCTGCAAGGTTTTGAGAACCTGTCCATGCACTTTCGGGTGCAGGTCGACGATGTGATTCCGGTGCGCACCCTCCTGCCTGTGCACAACGCATTGGATGTTGTTGTCAACACAGAAATTCCGGTGCGGCAGACGATGCAGTCGGACGTGATTTTTAACACTCCGTTGCTCAACACCAAAGTGCCCATCAGCGTGACCGTGCCGATCGACTTGGCCGTGCCGGTCGATTTGCGCCTGCCGGTGGAGCTCGACGCACACGTGCCGGTCAATCTCGACATCCCGGTGAAGCTCGACGTGCCGGTTGCCGTCAAGCTGGCGGAGACAGAATTAGGAACTTTTGTCGAACAGGTGCGGAGCGGTTTGGGGGCATTGAAAAATTTGTTGGACAACACATCATTTCTGGGGCGCTGATGATCTAAGGCGCCAGGGCGCATCCTTTTCTGTTTCTACAGTTTCATTGTTGGACGCTCGCCATGCGCGCCCGTTGACGCGCCCACTTGCGCAGCGCTTCTAGCTCCTCGCGCATCATCGTGCTCAGCGGCACCGTCTCGTTGAGCACCTCAAGCAGGTCGTTCATGGTCAACGGACGATTGGCGTCAAAGGCTTCGTACAGGCCGGCGATGACCGCCTGCTCGATCTCGGCGCCGGATAACCCTTCGGATGCCATCGCCAGCGTGGTCAGGTCGAACTGGTTGGGGTCGCGGTTGCGCTTGGCCAGATGGATGCGCCAGATGTCGGCGCGTTCGGCGGCGTTGGGCAGGTCGACGAAGAAGATTTCGTCGAAGCGCCCCTTGCGCACCAGCTCCGGTGGCAAGTTGGAAATGTCGTTGGCCGTGGCGACGACGAAGACGGGTTTCTGTTTCTCTTGCAGCCAGGTGATGAAGCTGCCGAAGACGCGCGCCGCCGTGCCCGCGTCGCTGACGTTGCTCGACCCTACGCCGGAGAAGCCCTTTTCGATCTCATCCACCCAGAGCACGGCCGGCGCCACGCTCTCCGCCGTCTTGATCGCTTGGCGCAGATTTTCTTCGCTTGATCCAACCAACGAAGAGAAAAGACGACCGGCGTCGAGCCGCAGCAGGGGAAGCCGCCACATGCCGGCCACCGAACGTGCGATCAGCGACTTGCCGCAGCCCTGCACGCCCACCAGCAAAATGCCTTTGGGCGCAGGCAGGCCGAAAGCGCGCGCCTCGTCGGTGAAGGCGCGCACCCGCTTGCGCAGCCACTCTTTGAGCGTGTCCAGCCCGCCGACGTTGTCGATCAGTTCGGTGTTGTCGTAATACTCCAGCAGCCCGCTCTTGCGGATGATCTGCTTCTTCTCGGCGGTGACCGCTTCGACCGCACTGCTGCCGAGCACGCCACCCGCCTGCACAATCGCCTTGGCCAGCGCGTTGCTTGCCTCCGTCTCGGTGAGGCCCAGACACGCCTGCACCAGCCGCGCCTGCTGTCGTCGATCCAGGCCGGGATCGACGCGATTGGCGCTGCGCAGCTTGGTCACAACGCCCTCTACCAGCGCCTGTAACTGTACTGCATTGGGCAGCTCGAAGTCGATGACCGTCACCTCCTTCTCCAGTTCCGGCGGAATCTTGAGTACGGGGCCGAGCAGAATCACCGTCTTGGCGCTGGCGCCCAAGGCGAAGGCAAGCTCGCGCAGTCGGCGCACGACCACCGGGTCTTTCAGAAAAGGATGGAAATCGCGCAAGACCCACAACCCCGCCTCCGGGTCGTCCAAAATCGTCTTCAGCAGAACGAGCGGATCGCGGCGGCCGGCGTCTTCACGCGCAGGCGTGGCTGCATCGACGAGACCGACCGTGGCGCTCCAGAGCAGCAGCCGTTTGCGCTGTTCCTGCGCCAGCGCCTCGATCTCCTGCAGGGCGCGTTGTTCCTCCGCCGTCACCACCCACAGCAACGGATAGCGAGCGCGAATGTACAGATCCAGTTCATTTTTCATAGTTTCTATCGTAGCACAACGCCGGCGATTCAGGGGAGTAGAACCCAGGGTGAGCGCATCATTGCGGTCGCACGCGCCGGTAGATTTCCAACACGCGTCTGCGAGCAATGGCGTGGTCGACGATCGGTGCGGGGTAGTCCTGCCCGATGATGCAGCCTGCGCGCACCTGCTCGCTGCGCGGTGCGCGCCATGGCTCATGGATGTAGCGATCGGGGAACAGGCGCAGCTCCGGAACCCAGCGCCGAATGTAAGCGCCTTGGGGATCGAATTTTTGTCCTTGCGCCGTGGGGTTGAAGATGCGGAAATAGGGGGCGGCGTCGGTGCCTGTGCCCGCCGCCCACTGCCAGCCGCCGTTGTTGGCCGCCAGATCGCCGTCGAGCAGCTGCTGCATGAACCATTTCTCGCCCCAGCGCCAGTCGATCAGCAAATCTTTGACCAGGAAGGAGGCGACCGCCATGCGCGCGCGGTTGTGCATCCAGCCGATCGCCGCCAACTGGCGCATGGCTGCATCGATGAAGGGATAGCCGGTCAATCCGGCGCACCACGCTGCGAAGTGCGTCGGGTTGTTCTCCCATGCGATGGCGTCGTAGGTGCGTTGGAAGCAGCCGTGTGCCACATGCGGAAAATGATAGAGGATCGCGTAGTAAAAGTCACGCCAGATCAGCTCGGTCAACCATGTTTCGGCGCCTGCGCAGTGCTCCGGAGTAGGGGCCGCCTCCATGGCTTGATAGGCCGCCAGCGCCGCCTGCCGCGCCGAGAGCATTCCAAACCGCAGGTAGGGCGATAGCATCGAGGTGCCGTCGAGGGCGGGAAAGTCGCGCAATTGGGCGTAGGCGTAGATCGGCGCGCGGTCGCCCGAGACAAAGCGACGCAGCCGCGCCTGCGCTTCCGCCTCGCCTGGGGGGAAGAGTGTAGCGACGTCCAGGTCGGGTTGTTCCGGAAGAGGCTCCCCGACGATGGCTTCGGGGACGGAGATGACGCGAGGCGCAGACAGAATCTCCTGCGGCGTCACCGGCGGATGGCTGCGCCAACGCCGGCTGTAGGGAGTAAAGACCGTGTACGGCGCTCCGTCGTCTTTCAACAAGGCGTCGGGCCTGCGGATGGTCAGGCCGTCCGTAAGCACGAGGGGGGCCGACAGCGCACGCGCCACGGCCTCGTCTCTGCAGCGAGCATAAGGGGAATAATCGCGCTCGGCGTATACAGCGCAGGCCCCGCTTTCCGCCGCCAGCGTAGACAATACCGCGGCCGGTTCGCCGCACCGCACGATCAATCGTCCGCCGCGGCTGCGCAGGTCGGCGTCGAGCGCAGCCAGGCCGGCGAAGAGAAACGCCGTGCGTCTCTCCCCAACGCGAGACGAATTCAGCAACCTGGGGTCGAGGACAAAACAGGGGATGACCTGTGCAGCGTTGTCCAAGGCCGCCGCCAGCGCCCGGTTGTCTGTGAGTCGGAGATCGCGGCGGATCCACCAAATTGCCGTAGCCATGGCTTGCCCTTTTAGAGGCCCAGGCTCGTGATGGCGTTGCGCACGATGGAGGCGCTGCGCTGCAGCGCAGCTTCCTCTTCCCGACTGAGCGGCTGGGGGAAGGTGGCGAGCACGCCCTCGCCGCCGACGAGGCGGGGCAAGGCCACGGTGACGTTGCGCACGCCTGCCACTTCCTCCGTCGGCGCACAGACGGTCAGGATCGAGCGCTGATCTTCGATCACGCTCTCGACGATGCGCGCCAGCGCGCTGCCGATGCCATAGTAGGTGGCGCCTTTGCCCTCAATAATCATGTAGGCGGCGCGACGAACCTGCGCATCGATCTCGGCGTAATCTGCGTCGGAGAACTCGACGCCGCGTAGCCGGCAGAAATCGTCGAGCGGTGTGCCGCCGATGGAGACCTGCGACCAGACTAACACTTCCGAATCGCCGTGCTCCCCGACAACGTGTGCGTGCACATGCTGTGGGTCCACGCCGAGTTTGCTGCCGAGCAAAGCTCGGAAGCGCGCCGTATCCAGCGTTGTGCCGGAGCCAAAGACGCCCTGCACCGGCGCACCGAGTTGTCCGGCGATATGCGCGGTCAAATGCGTCATGACGTCGACAGGATTGGTGGCGACGACGAGCTTGGCCTGCGGCGCATGCTCTAAGACGCGGGGCACCACATCGCGAAAGACGGCGGCGTTGCGTTCCAGAAGTTGAAGCCGCGTCTCTCCGGGTCTCTGATTGACGCCGGCGGTGATCACCACCACACGGCAACCGGCCAACTCTTCGTAATCTCCTGCGTGGACGTACATCGGGTGCGCAAAAGGCACGGCGTGGAAAATGTCGTTGGCTTCGGCCTGCGCCCGTTTCTGATTAATGTCGACCAACACGATTTCGCGGCCGACGCCGCGCATCACCATGGCATAGGCCGCTGTCGAACCGACAAAGCCGCTGCCCACCACGCCGATTTTTCCTCGAAGCAGCACGAAGGTTTCTCCTTTCTCAAGCGGCCTCTGAAGCAGGGGCGTTTGCGGCGCTCAGACGATGGGCCGCAACTGCGTCCGGCGCGCCTGCCTCCGCCAGTATAGCACGCACCACGCGCAAGCCGCCCAACGCTACGGCGGCGGTGGACTGACCCGGGAAGATGCTGTCGCCCACCATCCACAGAGAGCGGTCGAGGTGCGGCCCCCAGGCTCGAAAGAGATTCGTCTGCGGAAAACCGCCGACCCATCCACGCATGCGCCGGGTGAAGCGCTGAAAGGTGACGGGCGTGCCCGGCAAGACCAGGTCGGCGTGTGCGCGTAAGCCGGGGAGGACGCGTTCGGCGCTGCGCAGGATGCGTTCGAGGTAATGTGTTTTGCGTTGTTCGTAGCGGCGACGGTCGAAACGGAAGAGCTTCCACCATGGGTCAAGGGCGGTGTGGGTGCTGATCGTCAAGGCGCGGCGACCTCTCGGCGCTCGGCTCTCGTCCCATTCAGGGCTGAGCGAAAGAAAGATGCTGTTGCCTTCTCCTAGCGGCTCGCGCTCGATTACCTGATGATGCAGCGGCATACCCGGCTCGACGATGTCGGCGTCGAAGCCGACGTAGACGGTGAAGGCGCCCCAGCCGGGCTCGGGGGTTTCGGGCAGGCGACGCAACGCTGGAGGCGCATGATCTCCCATCAACCGGGCGATGTTCCACGGCGGCAGGTTGGCGACGATCGTGCGCGCCGGAAAGCGCTCTCCACGCTTGGTGACGACGGCGGTTGGCTCTCTTTTCTCGTAGACGATGCGCTCCACCTCCTGGCGTAGCAGCACTTTGCCGCCGTGTCGCCGCACCGCGGCGACGAGCGTCTCGGCGATGGCGCCGATTCCACCTTCCAGATGAACGACCCCGCGTCGCGGCAGGTCAAGCGCTGCGGCGCCGTAGAGGGCGTTGGCGTAAGCGCTCGTGGTCTGGGCTGCAATCAGCAATTGGGCGTCGACAAAGAGGCGCAACGTGCTCGGAGCGGTCTGCAGATGAGCGGCGACGGGCCGAAAGGCATCGGCGAGTAACTGAGGACGAAGACGGCGTCGCAGGTCGGCGGCCAGCCATGCCAACCCGTCGCAAACTAGGGAGGCGGCTTCGCCGAGGCTTTGAGGAGGCCAGGCCGGCGTACGCAGCGCCAGCTCCCAGAGCGCGTCGGCGCAGTCTTCCTGCCAGCGGAAGAAGGCCTCCCCCGCCTTGCCGAACGCATGCCTGTACGCATCCCAACGCCGTTCGTCGCCATAGCGTGCGATCGTCTGTCTGTCGGGCAGATGCACGACCATAGCCGGCTCATCGGAGCGCGCAGGCCACGACGCAATCCCAAGCGCTTTCGCCACGATGTCCATCGGCCCACCGGGGTAGAAGCCGCCCGCTAGCGTCGCGCCGGCTTCGAAACGGTAATTTTTGTGAAAGAAGGTTCCTGCACAGCCGCCGGGATAGACGTGCGCTTCCAGCACGGTGACATCGCAGCCGGCTTTAGCCAACAACGCAGCCGTAGTCAATCCGCCGATGCCTGCGCCGATGACGACGATCGGCTCCAATTGAGTCATGTTAAGACCTCGCCAGTGCTTTCATTTTATCTTCGAGGAGGCGCCGCGTCTTCCAGCCGCGGTAGGCGAACAGGAGCGGCAGTCCTAGCCACATGCCTACCCCGATGAGTTTCCAGAATACGTTGGGGTGGAGCGTGGCGTCGATTTCATCGGTCACCGCCGTGGTTTCGTCATCGACCGCTGTGAAGGTGTGTCGATGCACCCAGGCTGCGAATGGGCCGCTGAGCTGGCGATCGACGAAGCTGTTGGGCATCGTCTGCTCGATCTGCGCCACCCAGCGGATGGGTAGAAAGCCAAGCCATAGGGTGAAATTCATGCGGTCGCCCTCCTGCAGCGTTTCCGGCGCAGCGTCGACGCGCACCCGAATCGGCGGCGGCGTGATGGCACCCATGCTGGCCGACCGACGATGAAAATCGGCCACGATGGCCAACGGCGCTTTGACTACAAAGCGGTGAGAATAGCGCACTCTATCACTCCTTGCCTGCTCGCGCTGGCTCAGCTAGTTTTTCTTCAGAAGGTGACTCGCTCTTCGTCGCTGCGCTGCCAGCGGGCGAGGGCTTCCCTAATAGATCTTGCAGCGCAGCGCGTGCGGTTTCATATTTGAACTGGAAGCCCAGCTCCAGCAACCGCTGCGGCACAGCGCGCTGCCCCTCGAGCAGGATCATCGCCATCTCGCCGAAAAGAAGTTTCAAGGCGAAGGCGGGCGCGGGCAGAAAACTTGGGCGTCCCAGAACCTCACCGATCAGCTTGCTAAATTCTTTGTTTGTGACCGGATTGGGGGCGCACAGGTTGAACGGCCCCTCCGCCCTCTCATCGGCAATCAGAAATAGAATGGCGCGCACCTGGTCTTCGATATGAATCCAGGGATACCACTGCTTGCCGCTCCCCACCGGCCCGCCGATAAACAGCTTGAAGGGCAGTATCTGCTTTGGGAAAGCGCCGCCCTCGTTGCTCAAGACGACGCCGGTGCGAATGACGGCGCGCCGCACGCCGTATTTCTTGGCGGCTGCCGTGGAGGCTTCCCAGTCGAAACAGACCTTGGAGAGAAAATCGCCGCCCGGCGAAAAGCTTTCGGTCACCTGGGCGTCGCCGGTGTGCGTGCCATAATAGCCGACTGCGGAGGCTTGGATCAGCACGTCGGGTTTGATGGAGGCGGCTGCGATCGCCTCCATCACCGCCTTGCCGGCGTTGAGGCGGCTCTGGCGAATCTCCCGTTTGCGTTCTCGAGACCAGCGTTTATCGGCGATGCCGGCGCCGGCCAGATTGACGATGGCGCCGGCGCCGTCCGCCAGCGCGCCCCATCCTTCTGCACTCTTGCCGTCCCATTTTTGCAATTGGACGCCTGCAGGCATGTCCTTCGCCTTCTCCGGCGCGCGTGAGAGCACGATGACTTCATGGCCTTCTGCAACCAACGCCCGGCTGAGCCGTCGGCCGATGAGGCCGGTTCCTCCGGTAATGATCACTCGCATGGCTCACTTCCTCCTTCCTTCTCGATTGTCCTTATTTCCGCCATTGTCCTTACTTCCTGCGATTGGCTGTTTGACCCACCGTGGTTGCGTTTAGGTTGGGCATCTCCCGACCGAGTAGGCGCGAAAACCATTCGAGCACGACGAATCCCGGCTCTCCTAAATGACGAATGCATGCGTCGTAGTAGGCGTTCAGATACTGTTCAAGCGCCTCCGGAGGCATTTGATGATGATTGACCAGCAACCCTTCGACCCAGTCAATGTCCGGGTTGAGAAAGTCCATACTGCCCAACGTCAGCGCAGCGATGAGATTGCGTCCAAAGCTTTGGTTCGCCATTGCCAGCAGCCGTTTGGGGATAACGTTCTCCATGCGCGCCCAGATTTCGGCTTCGATGCTCGCCTGACGCGAACGGAAATGATCGAGTGCTTCCTTGTAGTCGTAGCCGACCTGGCGCTGCGCAGGGACCGGGCGCAGGTGCGCCATGATGTGTTCTATCTGGCTGACTACATTTTCTAAGGTGTCGCCAAGATAATGACCTGGGATCACTTCGTAAAGCGTTGACGCCTCTGTGAAGACCAAGCCGCCAAACGCCAGCGGCACGCGCTCTCTGAAAAGCGTTTCAGCCATTTCCAACAGGCTGGCGGCGGTGTATAGCTGTTGGGCTGTCAACACCACCAGGCTGGGGCGCACCGTGGCGAGGGTCGCCTCTAGGCTGCGCAGCGGCACATTGGCGCCCAGATAGACCACATCCCAGCCGCGACGACGCAGCAAGAGCGAAATCAGCAAAGGCGCAAACGTATGCTCTTCTTCGGGCGGACAGGCCACCATGATGCGTCCGGGTCGAGTTGGCGCAGGTGTTGCAGCCAACAGCGCCTCCATGCGTCGAACTGCAAGCGCGGAAGCGAAATGCTCTTGTTGCACGGTGACCTTTCCCTCATACCACCCGGCGCCGATCTCGCGCAGCCCCTTTTGAATCAGGTCAAGACACACCGTCTCCGCCGGAAATAGTGCAAAGGCCTGGGCAAGCAATTGCTCGGCCCGAAACTCGTCGAAATTCAGGCAGGCGTTGATCCAGGCTTCGCGCATGGAGGCAACGGTTCCGGTTTCACCCAACCGCCCCATCTCAAGCCCTGCGTAAAGGGGGCGGTTCTCAAAGGGGCGCAGGTCATGACGCTGCGCGCCCGGCGCAGCGTTCACCTCAAAGGGATTTTTCCCTTCAGCCTCCAGACGATGCAAAAGCTCGATCGCCCGGCTGATGCTCATGCCCTCATTTTGGCGTTCGACCAGCCATTTCAAGACGTCGATGTCATACTGCGAATATAGGCGATGTCCACTTTCGGTGCGTTGCGGCGTTGGCACTCCGTAACGCCGTTCCCACGCGCGCAAGGTATCGGCCTTAAGTCCTGTCTCTTGAACCACCGCCTTCAGGTTATAGATGGGTGTTTTGTCACTATGAGTCATCGGTTTTTTTGCCTGTCGATAGACCTCTCAGAACATTCTTTCCAAAAGCATAACACAGACTTGCAGTATTGTCAATCATTTGCATAACCTTTTTCTAGATTTATTCTGGATATTATCTGGACAAATGTGGTTTAGATTCCTTGACAGGTCAAATCGGGTGTGTTAAGTTTTGCAGGGATGTCAATTGACCAACCACGTTCGACGCAGTCGAAAGGAGCCAGCATGCAGCTACAGCACACCTGGGAGCGCAACTTGCTCAATCTCGCCTATGAAGCCCTCCACAGTGATCCACCAACGACGACAAAGTCGTTCGACCCGATGCTGTTGGTGCACTCGTATCAACATTGTGAATCGATCACGGCGGTCAACAGCCGATCCTTTCATTTGGCCTCCCGTCTTCTGCCTCCCGAAAAGCGGCGAGCTGCTCGGGCGCTGTACGCATTTTGCCGTATCAGCGATGACATCGTCGATCGCGATCAAGGAAATGCCAGAGAGCAGCTGCAACGCTGGCGCCATCGCGCCACTTCCGCTCACCCTCCTGAGAACGATCTGGTCGCCGTCGCTTGGGCGGACACAAGGCTGCGCTTCCAGGTGCCGATTCGGTATGTAGAACAGTTGATCGACGGCGTGGCGCGGGATTTTCAGCCCGTGCGTTATGAGACCTTTGAAGAGTTGGCTGCCTATTGCTATGGGGTCGCCTCCACGGTGGGGCTGATGAGCATGCATATCATCGGATTCTCCGGGCCGGAGGCAATTCCATACGCCATTAAGCTAGGGGTGGCGCTCCAGATGACAAATATCCTGCGCGACGTCGGCGAGGACTGGCATGCCGGGCGCCTGTATCTCCCTCTGGAGGATCTGGCGCGTTACGGCTTAAGTGAGGAGGATGTCGCCGCTGCCCGCGTCACCACGCGCTGGCGCAGTTTTATGCGCTTTCAAATTGAGCGCAACCGTCGTCTCTACGACGAGGCGATGCCGGGTATCGCTTTGCTCAATCCCGACGGTCGTTTTGCCATCGCTGCCGCCGCCGACCTCTATCGTGGCATCCTCGATGAAATTGAGCGCAACGACTACGACAACTTCAATCGCCGCGCCGTTGTTTCTACAGGCCGCAAACTGCGCATGTTGCCCGGCATTTGGTGGCGCAGCCGTCGTTGAGAGAGGAAAAGCGGGAGAACTCTCCACCTCTCTAGCTCTCCGGCTTGTCTTGCCAAAAATCCCCTTCCCCTTTAGCATGGAGTCAAAGACAGGCTTCGATTTGATGACCACGCATGTAAAGGGGTCGCTATGACATCTGATCATCTCACAGACGCGCACGCCGCCGTTGATCCCGATCTGGCTATACGCGCTGCGCGCTTGCGGGAGTTGATTCGCTATCACCAGTATCGTTATTACGTGCTCGATGACCCGGAGATCAGCGACCAGGAATTCGACGCACTGTTCAACGAGCTGGTTGCGCTGGAGACTGCGCATCCTGAGCTGCGCACGCCGGACAGCCCCACCCAGCGCGTGGGTGGCTTTCTTGCCGACCGTTTTGAGAAGACGCGGCACCCTGTGCCGATCTTGAGCCTCGCCAATGCCTTCAGCTCGGGTGAGCTCTATGCATGGCGAGATCGTCTGTATCGTTTGCTGGATGCAGCAGAGCGTGCACAGCTCACCTACGTCGTCGAACCCAAGTTCGATGGGTTGACGGTGGTTTTGCATTATGAGAACGGCCTCTTCACACTTGGCGCCACGCGCGGGGACGGTGAATACGGGGAGGTGATCACAGCCAACCTGCGCACCGTGCGCTCTTTGCCGCTCAAAATTCCCGTCAGACAGGAGGTTGGCCTTGCAGCCCCGGAGCGGCTGGTGGTGCGGGGAGAGGCGTACGTCGACAAGGCGGACTTCCAGCGCTTCAATCAGCTGCAAATCGAGGCGGGCGAGCGTCCCTATGCCAACCCGCGCAATTTCGCCGCCGGCAGCCTGCGCCAGCTCGATTCGCGCATCACTGCCGCACGGCCGATCAAACTATGGGTCTATCAGGCGCTGATCGTCGAAGGAGGCCCTGCGCTCGCCGGCCACTGGGAGGCCCTGGCCTATCTTCGTTCGCTCGGCTTTCCGGTCTGCCCACTCAACCGGCGTTTTACGGACGAGGAATTCGACGAGCTGGCCGCACACGTCGAAGCGTTTGGTGAGCGCCGCCACGATTTGCCCTATGAGGTGGATGGCGTCGTGATCAAGGTCGATGCGCTGGCGCTGCAGGAGAAGCTCGGCTTCACCGGCAAAGACCCGCGCTGGGCGATCGCTTATAAATACGCCGGTGAGGAGGCAATCACCACTCTCCTCGACATCGTCGTCAACGTCGGGCGCACCGGCGCAGTCACACCCAACGCCGTGCTCGAACCCGTGCAGATCGGCGGCGTGATCGTCAGAAGCGCCACCTTACACAACGAGGACTACATCCGCGACCTCGACATCCGCATCGGCGACAAAGTGGTAGTGAAACGCGCCGGCGAGGTGATCCCCAAGGTGGTGCGGCCGCTGCCCGAGCTGCGCACCGGCGCCGAGCGCATTTGGAGCATGCCGAAACAATGCCCGGTATGTGGCGCGCCTTTGGTGCGACCGCCAGGAGAAGCGGCCACCTACTGTGTCAACAACGCCTGCCCGGCGCAATTGGTGCGCGCCGTGGAGCACTTCGTGAGCCGCCAGGCGATGGACATCGCCGGCTTTGGCATTCGCCAGGCAGAGCTCTTCGTGGAGCGCGGTTTCATCCGCGATTTGGCGGACATCTATCAATTGCCCTGGGACGAGATTCGCAAGCTAGAAGGCTACGGCGACAAGCGCATTCAGAACCTGCGCGCCGCCATCGAAGCCAGCAAAGACCGCCCCATCCACCGCCTGTTGACCGGTCTCGGCATTCGTTACGTAGGGGCAGTGGTGGCGGAGCTGCTGACGCAGCGCTACCACAGTCTCTTTGACCTGATGAACGCCTCCCCTGAAGAACTGAGCGCCATTGAAGGCATCGGCCCCAAGATCGCCGCCAGCATTCACGCCTATTTTTCCGTGCCGGCGAACCGCGGGCTGATCGAAAAGTTCGCCCGCCTCGGCGTGCGCGTGGCGGAGAGGCCGCCCGCAGCGGTCGCCCAGGCCACCGGTCAACCGTTTGCAGGCCTCACCTTCGTCGTCACAGGAACGCTACCCGGCTTCACCCGCACGGAGGTGGAGGAGTTCATCAAGGCGCACGGCGGCAAGGTGGCGAGCAGCGTCAGCAGCAGGACCAGCTACGTGGTCGCCGGCGAAGCTGCGGGCGGCAAATTGACCAAAGCGCAACAGCTCGGCGTGCCCGTGATCGACGAGGCGACGCTGCGGGCGATGGCGGAAGAGCGAGCTTTGAGAGCGGGAGAGGGTGAGAGCGAGAGAGGGTGACGCTTCTCCGGTTCTCCACTTCTTCCGCTCTCCTGCTCTCAAGCTCTTGAGCTCACCTGGGAACTCTGTGCGCAGCGCCAACCGTTATCATGGCAGGGATGGCGCATATGAAGCGATGGTGTTCCAAAATCAGGCGATATGGCCGGCGTCTCTTGCTCGCTACGGCGCTTTTTAGCGCGTCGGCTGCAGCGGGGCTGTACGTCTGGCTCTTTGCCGATCTGCCGCCGGTCACTGCTGTGGAGCTGCGCGCCGCTCGTCCTACGACGCAAATCCTTGACCGCAACGGCAAGCTGCTCTACGAGATGATCGATCTCAACGCAGGCAAGCAGATCGACCTCGACCTTAGCCGCATCCCTCAGGCATGCATCCAGGCTACTATCGCCACCGAAGACAGCCGTTTCTTCCATCATTTCGGCGTCGACCCACTGGCGATCGCACGCGCAGCCTGGCAAAATCTCACCAGCCGCAGCGTCTCCTCCGGCGCCAGCACGCTGACTCAGCAGCTGGCGCGCAATCTGCTGATGGACGCCGGTGAACGCTATGAGACTTCATTTCGGCGCAAGCTGCGCGAGGCCTATCTCGCCTTTCAGCTCGAACGCCACTACAGCAAAGAGCAACTGCTGGCGCTGTACCTGAACCAGACCTACTACGGCAATTTCGCCTTCGGACTGGAGGCGGCGGCGCAGACCTTCTTCGGCAAGCCGGCGGCGCAGTTGAGCGCCGCCGAATGCGCACTGCTCGCCGGTCTGGTGCAATATCCCACCGGTTACAATCCCTTGCTCGATCCAGACGCAGCGAAAGGGCGACAGCTCACCGTGTTGCGCCTCATGCGCGACGCCGGCTACTTAACCCCTGCGCAGGTCGAGGAAATCGCCCGTCAGCCGTTGCAATACCGCTCTCGGCTTTTCCAGATCGAGGCGCCGCACTTCGTGATGTACGTGCAAGATCTGCTCGTACAGCAACTGGGCGTAGAGGCACTGCGACAGGGCGGCCTGCGTGTCTACACTACGCTCGACCTGGACCTACAGCGCCAGGCCGAAGCGGCTGTGCGGCGTCGCCTGGCGCAGCTAACCTGCCAAGACGATCGCGCCTGCGAGGATCCTGCTGCGCGCAGCCGTCGCGTCGACAACGCCGCTGCGGTGGTGCTCGACAGCGTCACCGGCGACATCCTGACCATGGTCGGCAGCCCAGACTATTTCAGTGCGCAGATCGCCGGCAACGTCAACGCTGCGCTTGCCAAACGCCAGCCGGGCAGCGCCATCAAGCCCTTCACCTACGCAGCTGCGCTTGACCCGACCTGGAGCCGTCGCGCCGGCCAAACTCCGCTCACCGCGGCCAGCATTCTGGCCGACTTGCCGAAGACTTTCACCGTGAAGAACGCCGACGGCTCCTTTGCGCCTTATCGCCCCCAGAACTACGACCGCATGTGGCATGGGCCGGTCAGCGTGCGCGATGCGCTGGCGAACAGTTACAACCTGCCCGCCGTCGAAGTGCTCGAGCGCATCGGCGTCGAGACCTTGCGTCAACTCGCCGGCCAGGCCGGCATCCACACCTTCACCGGCCGTTATGGATTAGCTCTCACGCTCGGCGGCGGCGAGGTGCGCTTGCTAGATTTAACCGCTGCGTATGGCATTTTTGATGACGGCAAAGCGGTGACCCCGCGAGCGATTTTAAGAATCGAAACGGTGGAGCCTGACGATGCTCAGAGAAGTGCAGCCATTGATTTCCAGGCTGCGGCCTCCGGCGTCCAGGTCATCGCCCCTGAAGCCGCCTACCTCATCACCGACATTCTGTCCGATGAGGCGGCGCGTTCGCCGGCCTTCGGGCGCAACTCGGTGCTTAACCTGCCTTTCCCGGCTGCGGTCAAGACCGGCACAACAACCGACTGGCGCGACAACTGGACGATCGGCTACTCCACGCAGCGGCTTGTCGGCGTGTGGGTGGGCAACGCCGACAACGCGCCGATGGTCGGCGTCAGCGGCGTGGACGGCGCCGGCCCCATTTGGCATGACCTGATGCGATTGGCGCACCCGCGCTCGCCTCAACCCTTCGCCCGACCAGACGGTCTGGTCGAAGTGGAGATTTGCGCCGCGAGCGGGATGCTGCCTACGCAGGAATGTCCACGTGTGCGCCGCGAGTGGTTCATCGAGGGAACGCAGCCGCGCGAACCGGACAACCAGTTCCGACGCGTCGTCTTGGATCGCGCCACCGGCCTGCCCGCCGACGAAAACACGCCCGCCGAGCGCCGGGTGGAACGCGTCTACTGGCTGCTGCCCCCCGAATATCACGATTGGATGCTGGCCCAGGGCATCCCAATTGCGCCGCCGGCCGTGCGAACGATGCTGGCGCAAGGGGAGATTGGGCGAGATGGAAACAAAACGAGAGCGCCTGACGTCTATGCAGAAGGACAACCGCGTGTACCGTTGCGCCTCATCCAGCCGGACGCCTTCGCAGTCTATCAACTGCATCCTGCCCTGACCGCCGCCAGTCAGCGACTGCAGGTCGAGGGGATCGTTGCGGATGGAGGCGAATGGGCGGAGCTGCGGTTGATGGTGGATGGAGCGCCGCTTGCTGTCGCCCACAACACCGATCGCCTCAGCGCCTGGTGGCCGATGGCAATCGGCGAGCATCGTTTTTGGGTGGAGGGTGAGGCTGCCCGCAGCGCCGACACCCTGCGCTCAGAAATCGCAATCATTCGGGTTAGCGAATTTGTGAACGATCTGATAACGTTAGATGGGCCATAGAAGCTTGCCGGAGAAGCCTGACAGGAGTTAAGACGTCAGAGTGTATTGAGCCAATAGCTGAGGTGATCGTAGGTGTGGCCCACAGCTGCACGTTTTCGATGGGCCACAAGGTCTTGAGCAATTCTGCCTTTGGGTGAAGGATAGAAGAAGTTATGCAAAAACGCGCCGGGCGACGATTTTGACTTCGACCGGCGCTCTGGTTTTCAACAAAAAGATAAATTGCACTCATTGGAAAAGCACGCCCCATTATTTCAGGAGGCTGATATGCAACAGCGCCGATTCTTCAAAATTTTGAATCCGATTCTTCTTTTCGCCCTGATCTTCACTATCAGTGCGCCAACCGTGAACCCCGTCGTCCTGGCTGGCGAACCGGCGAAGCCGCTGTTGCAAGAGCTTGCAGCGCCCGTTCTTTTGAAGACGTCGCCGGAGGCCGGCGCAGGCTGGGACGGCGGCCCCGTGGTCTTCACCTTCGACCAGCCGATGGCCTCGGCGCAGATCACCGTCGCACCGGCGCTGGCGGGCGAAACGGCGGTGGCAGGAGCCGACGTCATCTTCACGCCTACGGAAGCGCCGGCGCCCAACACGCGCTATCGCTTCAGTTTTGTGGAGGCGACAGCGGCCAACGGTGCAGCTATCTCCGGCGTCATCGAGCTGACTGTAGAGGCCACAGGCCCGCTCGACGTGTTGAGCACGCAACCGTCTGATGGCGCCGTAGAGGTCGATCCCAACACACCGATCACGGTCATCTTCAGCCGCCCTGTCGTTCCGTTGGTGGGCGTCGAGGAGCAGGCGTCGCTGCCGCAGCCGCTCAGCTTCGAACCTGCCCTCGAAGGAGCAGGACGGTGGGTCACCACCAGCGTCTATCAGTTCACGCCGGCGGCTCCGCTGGCGGCGGCGACCACCTACCGGGTCGCCGTGACCCCGTTGACGGCGGTGGACGGCAGCGCCATGGACGAGCCGTACACTTTCAGCTTTTCCACCGCCGCGCCGATCGTGGTGGAGGCCAGGCCGTCGGGCATCCTCGTCCCCCCGGATGCGCAGGTGGTCGTGACCTTCAGCCAACCGATGGACCGGGCGAGCACGGAAGCTGCGTTCAGGCTCTGGAACGAAGCTTATCCATCCATTCCCGGCGTCTTCACCTGGAACGATGCCGACACCGTGCTCACTTTTACGCCCGAGAACCCGTTGCCCTTCGGCGATGTTTTCAGCATCGAGGTGGCGGAGACGGCGCTGGCGAAGGCAGGGACGGGTGGTTTACGCGCTCCCTGGAACAGCACGTTCACGGTGGTTCCGCTGCCCGCCATCCGCAGCTCCTCCATCCTACCCGGCGCTCGCGGCGTCAATCCGGAGAGCGAGTTGCGCATCTCCTTCACCGCACCGGTGAGCGACACGCTGCTCTTCGACGCCATCCGCATCGAGGGACTGCTCACCACCACCCAGGTGATCAGCTACACATACACCGACCTCTACGACCTGACCGATGGCTTTGCGCAGCAGGTTGAGTGGTCGCCGCAGGTGGGCTACAACACCCATCTGCTGATCAACTGGTATAAACAGCCGAACACGACCTATACGGTCACGATCAGCAGCCGCGTCGCCGACGCCTACGGCAACACCTTGCCCGAAGAGTACGTGCTGAGCTTCACCACCGGCGACTTTTCGCCCCTGGTGCAGTTGGATCTGGATCGCTTCACACATTACAGCGCGTTCACAACGACGGTCGTCGGTGTGCGCTATCGCAACGTGGAGCGCATCGACGCCCGCCTCTATCGCCTTCCGTTGGAGGGGCTCTTTCAACTGGCAGGCGAAAATCAGTGGATGGTGTGGGACAACTACGTTGTCCCGGACCAGGCGAAGAACCTGATCTGGGAGCGTACCTACACGCCGGAGGGCGGCGACAACGTCATCGCCAGGATGGGCATCCGGTTGACGGCAGTGCAGCGCAGCGGCGGACCCGAGGAACCGCTTCCGCCCGGCATTTACCTGCTCGAAGTGCGCAACCCGGCGGCGCAGGCGCAACAGGACGGCACGCCGACGGTGCAGCGTGGGGTAATTGTCATCAGCAACTACAACCTCACGTTCAAACGTAGCTTGCAAGGCAACAGCCTCGCCTGGCTCACCGATCTGGCCACCGGCCAACCTGTGCCAGGCGCGGCGGTGACCTTTACAAAGGATGGCCCGCCGCTGGCGCAGAGCGTCACCGACGCCGACGGGCTGGCGCTTGCCGACCTCGGCCTAACGCAGGACGATCAGTGGAAACCCTTCTTCGTCTACGCAGGCGAGCCGGGCCGACCTGACTTCGCCGTCGTCTCATCCGAGTGGGCGGACGGCATCCAGCCTTGGTCGTTCAACTTGGATGTCGGTGGCCTCCCTGACACGCGGCTGCTGTACGTGTACACCGAGCGGCCGATTTATCGCCCTGGACAGACGGTCTACTGGCGCGGCGTTTTCCGTATCCTGGAGAACGACGCTTGGACGCTCCCGCCCGCTGGCCTGGAGGCCATCGTCAACATCAACGATAGCATGGGCAATCTGGTCTCGACCCTGCGCGCGCCTGTAAGCGAAAACGGCACGCTGCACGGCGAGTTCACGCTGGCGCCGGACGCGTTGACAGGCTACTACAGCATCAACGTGATGGCGCCCATCGACACCGAGGCATATCACACAGCAAGCGCCTACTTCCAGGTCGCGGCCTACCGCAAGCCGGAGTTTCAGGTTGCCGTCACGACCGACAAGCCCGAATACATCCAGGGCGAAACGGTTCGTATCACCGTGCAAGCGGACTACTTCAGCGGCGGCCCACTCGCCAACGCACCGGTGGAGTGGCGCATCGCAGGCTATAACTACATGTTCCATTGGGCGGACGCTCCTGAAGATCGCTTTTACAGCTTCGAGCCGTTCGACCCGAACCGCCCCGCTTACAATCCCTTCGACTCCTTCCAGGGGTTGGTGCAACAAGGTCGCGGCCAGACCGATGCGAATGGAACTTTCGTCATCGAGCTGCCCGCCGATCTCGGGGGCATGCTTTCCAGCCAGCGCTGGAATGTAGATGTCACCATCACCAGCCCGACCAACCAGGCCGTCTACGCCACGGCCGGTTTCCCGGTGCACCGCGGCGCGTACTACATCGGCCTTGGCCCGGCGAGCTACGTGGCCGAAGTAGGTCGGCCGACCCCAGTGGACGTCGTGAGCGTGCGCCCGGATGGGACGATGTATGCCGGTGCCGAACTGGAGGTTGTGGTGTACGAGTACATCTGGAACAGCGTCTATGAACGGGCGGAGGACGGCAATTTCTACTGGAAAACTTCGGCGGAGCGCACGCCCGTCTACACCACCACCGTCACCACCAACGATCGGGGCGTGACCTCGTTCGAGTTTACGCCGCAAAAGAGCGGCCAATATCAGGTGACCGCCACGGGTGAGGACGCAAACGGCAACGTCATCCGCAGCGCAGTCTTTCTTTATGCGGCGGGCGAAGATTTTGTCGCCTGGCCGCGCCAGAACAACGACCGCCTCGAACTGGTGGCGGACAAGAAACTCTACGCGCCGGGCGAGACGGCAAAGATTCTGGTGCCCAACCCGTTCAGTGGGCCGGTCAAAGCATTGGTGACGCTCGAGCGCAGCGGCGTGCTGGAGGCGAGCGTTGTGGAATTCACCGGCAGCAGCGAGACGATCGAAGTGCCGGTCACGTCGGCGCACATTCCGAATATCTTCGTAGGTGTCGTCATCGTCAAAGGCGTGGATGAAACCAACCCCTTCCCGGCAACGCGCGTCGGCTATGCCAAATTGGCCGTGGACACCGCCGAGAAGGAGCTGCAGGTCGACGTGCAGGCGTCGTCCGAGGTGGTG
>JANWYX010000425.1 GCA_025055055.1 Caldilinea sp.
CGAAATCACCAGCAGCGCAACAACCACCCAGACGAAGATGCGCCATAGGAGATGTCCCCAGGCGCGCGGCAGCGTCGGGAGAGGATGTTGCACGCTCAGCACCGCTGCGTTAGGGTCGCTCGTCAGCCAGTCGCTCAATGCGTGCGCTGCGACGGCGTGTCCTTCCGCCGTGAAATGACCGTCGTCGCGCAGATAAAGCTGCTTGCCCTCGGCCATCTGCTCGCGGAAGAGTGGCGCAAGATCGAGGAGCGGAACTCCTGTAGCGGCGAAACTGGCTTTCGCCTGCTCTGCGGCCCGCTCCGTGCGCCAGCTTCGCGTCTGCATGGCCGGATAGCTCTGCAAGATGCGCCGCCATTTGTCGGCGTCCAGTTCTTCAGAAGCCGGCAACAGAACCCCACGCAGAGGAGCGTTGAGGTGCTCCGCTTCCCTGCGCATGGCCTGCAGAAGCGCCGTCGTCGTGCGGAACGCTTCCTCCCACGCCGGCGAGGGCGACGAAGCGTAGACGCCGTAGGCGATGGGAATGTAATCGGGCCCTTGCGCCCGGTCACTGCTCTCCTGGCCGGCGTCGATCAGGCCGAGGTTCGCCAGCCGGGCGGCGAAGCCGGGCGCTATACGCCGGATGCGCGGGTCGAGATAACGATAGAGCGCCGAGTGACGATGCAACCAGTCTCCTAGGCCCGTCAGCGGCTTGATGTCTTCCGCATCGGCGCTGCGAAAGACGGTTGGCTGAATTCCAAGCTCGTCGAACCTAGCGCGCAGCCGGTTGCGGCTCTCGCGCGCAGCGTCAGGATCGAACGGGAAGTCATTGAGGTGAAGCCGGTCGTTGTGCAGCTCGAACCAGGGCTTGCGCACTGCGCCGAGATTGGCAAGCTCCAGCGGCATGTAGTTGTTCATGAAGTCGTTGCCGGCGAAAAAGGCCAGCACGATCAGGTCTGGATCATATTTGTAGCCCTCATGTTGCAGCCAGAGCAACTGCTGGTCCGTGCCCCAGCCGCCGACGCCGGCGCTCACCACTTCGACGCGCACCGGCGCTCCTACGTGCAGCGCGCCGGCTTCGTTGAGCATCTGCGCCATGCGCTGACTGAACGCCTCCTGTTGCGCCACCTGCATCGCCTCGACGAAAGAATCGCCCAGCACGAGGATACGATAGACGCCCTCCGGCTTTTCGTAGCCGATCTCTTCCGGGCTGCGCAGACCCAACGAGTTGATGCGAACGTGCTGGTCATATTCGTACATTGGATTGAACCAGCGTCCCTCGGCGTTCGGCTGCAGCGACCAGCCGGTGACAGGGTCGGGCACGCGCCAGAAAAAGCCGGTCGGCTCCGCCGGCGGCGCAAGACGAAAGACGCGCAGGCCGATCTCCAACGCGGCCACCGTCAGCAGTGCGTATACGGCGAGCAGCAAACCAAGTGTCAACAATCTCCGGATCATTCGCCCACCGCCCCCTTGTAGGCAGGATCCCAGCGTCCGCCCATCTCTTCTTTGCGCACCATGAAATTCTCCAGCACCAACACGTCGATGTCGCTGCCGACGAAGGTTCTGAAGGCATTCTGCGGCGTGTTGACGATCGGCTCTCCACGCAGGTTGAACGATGTGTTCAGAATGACGGGCACGCCGGTCGCCTTGCCGAACGCTTCAATCAGTCCGTAGTAGCGAGGGTTCCAACAGGAGCGCACGGTCTGCAGGCGCCCCGTGCCGCCAACATGCGTGGTGGCGGGAATGACGCTCTGTTTCGGCTCATGCACCGGGCTGACCAGCAGCATGTAGCGCGCCAGATAATTTTCGTCCAACCCCGGCGTGGCGAAATAGTCGCCGGCGCACTCTTCCAGCACCGCCGGCGCAAAGGGGCGGAACGGCTCGCGGAACTTGATCTTGCTGTTGACGATCTCTTTCATGGCCTCGCTGCGCGGGTCGGCGAGGATGCTGCGATTGCCCAGCGCGCGCGGCCCCCACTCGAAACGGCCCTGAAACCAGCCGATGACCCGGCTTTTCGTCAGGTCATCCACCAATCGATCGAACAAGCGGTCGTCCGGCAATTCGACATAAGGAAGACCCATTTCATCCAGAAAGTGTGCAATTTCGGCGGCAGAGTAGGCCGGCCCCCAGTAGGCGTGTTCCATCGTCTCGACGCGCGGTTTGCCCAGCAGCACATGATAGGCGTAGAGCGCAGCGCCGAGCGCGCCACCGCTGTCGCCTGCCGCAGGCTGGACCCACACCTGTTTGAACGGACCTTCGCGCACGATGCGGCCGTTGGCCACGCTGTTGAGCGCGACGCCTCCCGCCATGCAGAGATTTTCGGCGCCGGTGCGACGGTGGAGGTCGCGCACCATGGCCAGGATTGTCTCCTCGGTCACCCGTTGAATCGAGGCGGCGACGTCCGCGTAATATTGATTTTGCTCTTTGACTTTTCTGTCGATGTGGGGTGCTTGGGGATGGGTCAGCTCGGTGATGAATTCGCTTTTGGGAGAGCGCGGCGGCCCGAACAGCTCGACGAAGCGCTGGTTGAAGGTGTGTTGTGTGGAGTGATGGAAGCTGAAATAGCGCATGTCCAGGTGAAAGGAGCCGTCCTCCGCCACGTCGATCAGCTTGCGCACCTTGTCGATGTAGCGCGGCGTCCCATACGGCGCCATGCCCATCACCTTATACTCGCCGTTGTTGACCTGGAAGCCAAGCCAGGCGGTGAAGGCGGAGTAGAGCAGCCCCAGCGAATGAGGGAAGCGAATCTCGCGGTCGAGCACAATTTGGTTGTGCCGCTTGCCGTCGCCCCAATCAGCGGTGGCGTAGCCTGTAGCCGTCGTCGTCCACTCGCCGACGCCGTCCAATGTAAGAAGGGCGGCCTCTGCATAGGGCGAACAGAAGACGGCGCTGGCTGCGTGGGAGACGTGATGGTCGGCGAAGAGCACGCGATCCGCCGGGACGTTGAGCCGTTTCACCAACAGCGACTTCATCCACA
>JANWYX010000173.1 GCA_025055055.1 Caldilinea sp.
TAAAAGCGTTGAAGCGGAGTTGAAAGCGACGCCGCATTTTGAATTGTAAGATTCCCTTCATAAAGCCTCACCTTCACCCCCTAGGCTATGCTTGCCGATGTGCGGTGGGACGCTCCTCGCATATCGACAGGATGGGAATTCGACAGCAACGCACAAAAATTGCCGAAAAGAAAAAAGAAGGGAGTCCGATGAACAAGCGAACATTCTTTTTCAGCGTTGTTTTCTTGTTGATTGCCTCCGTTGCGCTGGTGGGTTGCGCCGTTGTCGTTCCGGCGACGCCGGCAGCGCCTGCGGCTGCGACGGAAGCCTCGCAGGAGGAAACGATGGCGGGTGAGTTGGTTGTGTACACCTCGCGCGCCGAGTCGCTCTTTAAGCCGGTGTTGGAGGCCTTTAGCCTGGCCTATCCTGACGTGAAGGTGACGGTGCTCACCGGCAGCAACAGCGAGCTGGCAGCCAAGCTGCTCGAAGAGCGGGCCAACCCACAGGCCGACGTGCTCATCAACAGCGACCTCCTCACCATGCAGAGTCTGGCGGAGCAGGGCGTCTTCGTCCCGAACGATTCGCCGGCCGTCGCCACAGTGCCGGAAGCCTATCGCGCCGACGACGGCAGCTGGACGGCGCTTACGCTGCGCTCGCGCGTTATTATGTACAACACGGAGCTGGTGAACGAAGACGAGCTGCCCACCACCATGATGGGTCTGACCGATCCGAAGTGGAAAGGGCAGATCGGCTCTGCCGACAGCCGTAACGGCGCCATGGTGGCCCAGCTTGTGGCGATGCGCCACCTCCTCGGCGAAGAGGCGATGGTGGCGTTCGTGCAGGGGCTGGTTGCCAACGAAACGCAGTGGTTCGGCGGTCACACCGACGTGCGCAAGGCGGTCGGCGCCGGCGAGCTCAAACTTGGGTTGGTCAACCACTACTACTATCACCTCTCCAAGGCGGAAGGCGCGCCGGTAGGCATCGTCTATCCCGACCAGGGCGAGGGAGAGATGGGGCTGATCGTCAACTCCACCAACGCCGGCATTGTGGCGGGCGCAAGACATCCTGAACTGGCGAAGATCTTCGTCGATTTCATGCTTTCGCCCGAAGGACAGAAGGTCTATGCCGAGCAAAACTTCGAATATCCGATCACGCCAGGCGTGGAGCTGGCTGAAGGCGTGCCGCCGCTGAGCGAGTTCAAGCTGGCCGACATCACCTTGAAAACGCTGTGGGATGAGCTGCAGCCAACGCAACAGGCGGCGCAGGCGGCCGGTCTGCCGTAACGTCCGTCATGGGCACTTCATGACGTAGATATCACCGCCAAGGCGCAGAGCACGAAGAGAAGTGCTCTGCGCTCTCGTCGTCTCTGAAGGTGGCTTGTGGCTGTGGGCGCTCAAGGAATCGCCATAAAACGTTCTTTTGCACGAATGTTTATGTGAATCAATTTTGTTCAATGTGATAGAATCATCTTTTATGAAGAATACACTGAATGGCTTATTGCAAACAATAGAGTGTCGCTGCATTGGGGTGTGCTAAGTTGGCGAGACGAGCTCCTGCATCTCTGGTTTTGATCGCCTCTATCGTCAGCCTCCTGGCGGTGACGCCGCTGATCTACATCGTGGTGAGGGCGCTTGCCGCAGACGCCAACACATGGTCTCGGCTTTGGTATAGCCAGATGCCCGTCCTGCTTTGGCAGACGGCGACGTTGCTGGTGGGAACCATCGGCTTTGCGCTGATTTTAGGCATTGGCGCGGCGTGGCTGGTGGAGCGCAGCGATCTGCCCGGTCGCACTCTTTGGCGTGTGCTGCTGGCGCTGCCGCTGGCGTTGCCGGGCTATGTCGCCGCCATCACCTACATTATCCTGTTGCGCCGCGGCGGCATCGTCGAGCGCTTTTTGATCGATTTTGCCGGGTTCGCTCGCGGGGAAATTCCCTTGCTGCCCCTGTATAACGTATGGGGTGCCATTTTGATTATTGGCCTGGTCACCTATCCCTACGTCTACCTGCCCACGGCGGCGGCGCTACGTTCGGTCGACCGTTCGCTGGAGGAGGCGGCGCGCATGGCCGGACGCAACGGGTGGGACGTCTTTCGTCAGATCACGTTGCCGCTGGTGACGCCGGCGGTGGCGGGCGGCGCCCTGCTGGTCGGACTCTACGTCCTCTCCGACTTCGGTACGGTGGCGATGTTGCGCTATCGCACCTTTACGACGGCCATTTACAACCAGTTCACCGGACAGATCGACCGCTCCGGCGCAGCCATCTTAAGCGTGGTCTTGATTCTTTTGGCGTTGCCGTTGCTCTTCGGGGAAGGTTGGTTCAGCCGTCGCCAACGCAGATTGACGTCCGACACCGTATGGCGGCCGCGCCAGCTCGTCACCCTTGGGCGTTGGCGCTGGCCGGCGCTGACGTTGGTGAGCCTGCTTGCGCTCCTTTCGCTGGGTTTGCCACTGCTGGTGCTAGGCGGCCTCAGCTTGCAGGGTTGGCTCTTTCCCACCGAGGCCGACCGCATTTGGGGCGTCAACAACGAAGGCATCCTGAGGTTTGGTTTGAACAGTGTGGTGGTGGCGACGCTGGCCGCAACCTTCGCCACGACACTGGCGCTTGGCCCGCTCTATCTGGCGGTGCGATTCCCCAGTCGAATTTCGCGCATTGTGCTGACGTTGAGCCGCAGCCCCTTTGCCCTGCCGGGGATCATCATCGGCCTGGCCTTTGTGTTGCTGATCAACCGCTGGGCGCCTTTCGCCTACGGCACGATTTTCGCGCTGGTCTTCGCCTTCACTTTCCGGCTTTTGCCTCAGTCGCTTTCGACCGAAGAATCGGCGCTGCGCGCCGTGGCGCCTTCGTTGGAAGAGGCGGCGCGCACGATGGGCGTTGCGCCGATGCGCGTCTTCTGGCGCGTGACGCTGCCGGTGGCTGCGCCGGGCATCCTGGCAAGCTGGGTGTTGGTCTTTATCACGGCGATGAAAGAGCTGCCGACAGCCATTCTCCTGCGTCCGCCCGGCTTCGACACCTTGCCGGTGCGTATCTGGGCCGCCGCCAGCGAAAGTGTGCATACGCAGGCGGCGCCGCCGGCCTTTTTGCTGATCGCCCTGACGACGCTGCTGCTGTTGCCGCTCATGCAGAACCGACTGGGCATCGATAAGGCAATCCAGGACAATTTATAAACCCGCACAGGCAATGAGTGATGCATTAATTTCGGTGCAAAATGTGGTGAAGCGTTATGGCGAAGTCGGCGCAGCGGTGGCGGGCGTCTCCTTCGACGGTCCCCGCGGGGCCATCGTCGCCTTGCTGGGGCCAAGCGGCTGCGGCAAGACGACGACGCTGCGGTTGATTGCCGGCCTGGAGATGCCGAATGCCGGCGTCATTTGGCTCGAAGGGCGTAAGGTAGCCGGCGACGGGGCCTGGGTGCCGCCAGAGGCGCGTCGCGTAGGCATGGTTTTCCAGGACGGCGCGCTCTTTCCCCATCTCACCGTGGCGCAGAATATCGCTTTTCCGCTCAACACGCGTAACGGCCGCGGCCGCGTAGAGGAGCTGCTGGAGCTGGTCGGCATGGCCGGCTATGGAGAGCGCTATCCACATCAGTTGTCGGGCGGTCAGCAGCAGCGCGTAGCGCTGGCGCGCGCGCTGGCGCCGGAGCCTGCGGTGGTTTTGCTGGATGAACCCTTCTCTCGGCTCGATGCGGCGCTGCGCGTCTCCCTGCGCGAGGACGTGCGCGAAATTGTCAAACGCACCGGCGCCACCACGATCTTCGTCACCCACGATCAGGAGGAGGCGCTCAGCATCGCCGACATCGTGGTCGTCATGTTCGACGGCAAAGCAGCGCAGATCGGCGCGCCGCACGAAATCTATACGCGGCCGGCCACGCGACAGGTGGCCACCTTTGTCGGCGAGGCCAATCTGTTGCCCGGCCTCGCCGAAGGCGCAGTGGCCGACTGCGCGCTGGGAAGGGTGATCCTTGCCACGCCGCAGCAGGGGCCGGTGGAGATCATGATTCGCCCGGAGGCGTTCGAGCTGCGCGCAGTGCGCAGGGGCGCGGCACGCATCGAGCGCATCCGTTATTTTGGTCACGACCAGGCGCTGCACATCCGGCTGCACAGCGGCGAGCCGTTGCTTGTGCGCAGCCTGCCGCGCCCCGACCTACGTGTCGGCCAGGAGGTGGATGTCTTCGTGCGCGGGGTGGTGGTGGCGTATCCGGCGAACTGAAAAAATTTCCGATCCACTCAAGAACCGTCTCTGACCCCGGCGCCTTATCCGGTGGCGCCGGTCCAGATGCAATATCCGAATGCACTATGAAATTCAAGCGGTTGGGCGCAATTGTCAATCAACTCAAACAGACGGCCGGGACGTTGGCAATCCTTGGAGGGCTGCTCTGGATTGCATACACTGTCCTAGGAGTTTTGCAGCCGTTGGGCGACGCTGCGATGAACCCGATGGCCTTCTCGATGGCGGGCGCAGCGGGAGGCGCTGCGCTTGTGCTCCACGGGCTGGCCGTCGTCGGCGTGGCGTTGCGCTATGGACTGCCCGGCGAGGAGCCGCCCCGCTTCGGCGCCGTGATCCCCTCGCGCTATGGCGTAGCGATGGGTTGGGTTGGCGCGCTGGCCGGCCTTCTGGCCATTGCGACGGCGCTTCTGTCGCTCGAACTGCCCAACAACGCCATGCAGCTCTTCGGCGCAGTGTTGACGCCCCTGGGCGCCATGCTGGTCGCCATCGAGGCCAACGGCAGCGAGCAGGCCTATCGCATCGCTGGGCCGCTTTTTCTGGTCGGCGCGCTGGGCATGGTCAGCTTGCTGGCGCAGGCGTTGCTGCCGCTGACGAGCTGGATGGCGCCGGTCTATGTTGCGCTGGCGATGGCGGTATATGGCTTCGCCTGGGTCCGCTTCGGTAGCCTCCTCGCCACAAGCGTCCCAGAAGCCTGATTTTGCATTAAGCCTTACATCGAGCGCCTCCTTTGTGCATCAAAATATTTTCAACGTCGAAGCATTTGTTTCCGGCGTTCTCCACCTCATCCTTCCATGGATTCAAGTCCATGGATTCGAGAAGTCATTTTTGGCTCTGTTGCGACGTCTTCAGACACCCCCTATTCAACAAGGAGGAAACCTATGGATCGAATTTATGTGATGCAGTTGGTGCGCTCGTTGCAAGTTGGGGAGATCGACCGCCGCACGTTTTTGAGTCAAGCCACGGCGGCGGTTGGCAGTTTCTCGGTGGCGAGTTTGTTGCTTGCCGCCTGCCAGCCTGTCAGTCAGATGCCAAGGCCTGTCACAGAGCCGACTCCCAGCGGCGAAGGCGTCGGCTCGCCGGAGACCAGCATGACCACCGAAGAGGGCCTGGTTGCGGGCAGGGTGGAATACCCTGGCCCGGACGGCGAGACGTTGAGCGGCTATTGGGCGCGACCGCAGGGCGAAGGCCCCTGGCCCGCGGTGATTGTGGTGCAGGAGTGGTGGGGCGTGAACGAACATATCATGGACGTCGCCCGCCGCATCGCTGCGCAGGGGTATGTGGCGCTGGCGCCGGACCTCTACAAAGGACAGATTGCAACCGAGCCGGACGAGGCGCGCAAGCTGGTGATGGAGCTGGACATGGCCGCCGCCGTCGAGGAGATCGGCAGCGCCATCGACTTTCTGCTGGCCCAGGAGGTCGTGCAGGGGGAAAAGGTGGGCGTCGTCGGCTTCTGTATGGGCGGCCGCCTGACATTGATGACGGCGCTGGTCAACGATAAAGTCGCCGTAGCCGTGCCCTTTTACGGCGCGCCGCTGACGCCGCAGGAGGCCGCTCAGGTCAAAGCCCCGGTGCTCGGCCTCTACGGCGCCGAAGACAGCGGCATTCCGGTCGACGCCGTGCGGGCGATGGGAGAGGCGCTCACCGCCGCCAACATCGACAATGAAATCCATATCTATGAGGGCGCACCCCACGCATTCTTCAACGATACGCGCGCCAGCTATCGCCCGGACGCCGCCGCCGACGCCTGGGAGCGCATGCTGCAATGGTTTGAGAAATATCTGAAAAGTTCGTGAGATTTCTTGTAGAATTTTTGACGCGAGCCTTCAGGAGGGGATGGCGAGCAGGAATGCGCCATCCCCTCCTGGCCTTGCAAGAGCGCCTCGTTGGGAATTGAAGCTGCGGTTTGCTCACGCAAGTCATCGCCTCCGGCGTGCCCCATCGATCCGCTCCCAAAAAAATTTTCGTCCATCCACTAAAAACTGGTTATCTGACCGTTGAGCCTGACCCGTTTCGCATGCCACAATAGCAAAAAGTAGTGCTCATCAGCGGCCGCACCCTTGCGCGAAAGGAACGATCCCATGTTCTTCGATGTCCTCATTATCGGTGGCGGCATCGTTGGCTGCGCCGTCGCCCGCGAGCTGAGTCGCTACCGTCTGGAGGTGGCCCTGTGCGAAAAGGAAGTCGAGGTCGGCTTTGGAACGACAAAAGCCAACAGCGGCATTATCCACGGCGGCCATCACGCTGCGCCGGAGACACTGAAAGGTCGTCTCGAGTGGGAAGGCAATCGGCTGTGGGACGAGCTGGCCGCCGATCTGGGCTTTGGCTTTGCGCGCGTGGGCGAGCTGACCGTTGCGTTGCACGAGGAGCAGCTTCCTGTGCTCGACCGCCTGCTCCATCATGCGGCGGTGAAGCGGGTCCCCGGCGTCGAGCGGTGGGAGCCGGCGCGCATTCGCATTGAGGAGCCGGCGCTCAGCCACGACATCCTTGCCGCAGTGTATGCGCCGACCACTGCGGTCGTCAATCCCTACGAAGCCTGCTACGCATTGGCGGAAAACGCCGTGCAAAATGGCGTGACGCTGCTGACCAGCCTACCGGTGCGTCGCCTGCACCAAAAGGAGGATCTGTGGGAAGTTATCACACCGGGGACCTATCTGGAAAGCCGCTTTGTGATCAACGCCGCAGGGCTGTACGCCGACGTCGTCGCCGCCATGGCGGGGGTGCAAACCTTTGCGATCCATCCGCGCAAGGGAGAGGAGTATCTGCTCGACAAGCGGCTGCGTGGGCTGGTGAAGCGCGTCATCTTTCCTTGCCCTTCGCCTGTGTCGAAGGGGATCCTCA
Organism: Caldilinea sp.; assembly: GCA_025055055.1. GTDB lineage: Bacteria > Chloroflexota > Anaerolineae > Caldilineales > Caldilineaceae > Caldilinea. The sequence continues at coordinate 7,038 of JANWYX010000173.1, forward strand.
TCATTCCCACCTACGACGGGACCCTCATGGTGGGGCCGACCGCAGAAGATGTGCACGATCGCTCCGATCTCACCACCAGCGCGCGCGGAGCACAGATCGTCTTTGAGGCGGTGCGTCGGCTGGCGCCCGGCATCCACGAAAAAGATGTGATCGCTCAGTTTGCGGGTCTGCGTGCAGCGGCGGACGGCGAGGACTTCATCATCGGTCCAACGGCGAAACGGGGCTTCATCAATGTGGCCGGTATCCAGTCGCCGGGTCTGACCGCCGCTCCTGCCATCGCGCGCATGGTGGTGGACATTTTAAGAGACGAAGGCTTGCGGCTGGAAGTGCGCGACGATTTCATCGCAACGCGGCCTCCGCCGATCCACTTCGCCGCTCTGTCCACGGAGCAACAGATCGCCCTTGCGCTGCGCAACCCGCGCTATCGCCGCATCGTCTGTCGCTGCGAACTCGTCACCGAAGGAGAGGTGCTGGACGCCATCGCTCGGGGTGCCTCCACACTAGACGGCGTCAAATTTCGCACGCGCGCCGGCATGGGACGCTGCCAGGGCGGCTTCTGCACCATTCGCTGTATGGAGCTGCTCGCAAGGGCGCAGCGACTGCCCATGACGGCGGTGACTAAGCGCGGCCCGGGCTCTTGGTTGGTGTGCGCCAGAACAGAAGATGAACAGGCAGGTGCGACATGATTACCTCCAATCCACGCCATCTGCGCGGCAGCTATGACGTGATTGTAGTGGGTGGCGGTCCGGCCGGCCTGGAGGCGGCGGTGGCGGCCCAGGAGGCCGGCGCCGATCACGTCCTGGTCGTCGATCGCGAGCCGGAGGCGGGCGGCATCCTGCTGCAATGCATCCACTGTGGCTTTGGACTGCATCGATTTGGCGAGGAGTTGACCGGCCCGGAATATGCGCAACGCGTGGTGAAGCAGGCGTTGGCGCACAGGGTCGACATCGTGACCGACGCCTGTGTGCTAGACATCAATCCGCAGCGTCAGGTCAAGTTGATGACAAGGGAAGAAGGAGTCTCGCTGGTCGAGGCACGCGCCGTCGTGCTGGCCATGGGCGCACGTGAACGCACGCGCGCCGCCGTTCGTATTCCGGGCACGCGACCGGCGGGCGTCTTCACCGCCGGCATGGCGCAGCGGCTGGTGAACCTTTACGGCTGGCTTCCCGGGCGCCGCGCCGTCATCTTGGGTTCGGGCGACATCGGGCTGATCATGGCCAGGCGGCTGACGTTGGAAGGCGTGGAGGTGGCGGGCGTCTTTGAGTTGATGCCGCATCCCAACGGCCTGAATCGCAACATTGTTCAATGCCTGCACGATTTCGACATCCCGCTTCATCTTTCTACCACCGTGGTTGAGATCCACGGCCACAACCGTGTCGAAAAAGTGACCGTGGCGCCGGTGGACGGCGATCTCCGTCCTCGGATAGAGCGCTCCTGGGAGGTCGAGTGCGACACGCTGCTAATTTCCATCGGGCTGATCCCTGAGAATGAACTCTCCGAGCAGCTGCGGCTCCGTATGGATCCGGTCACCCGTGGCCCGGTTGTGACCAGCGCAATGGAATGTTC
>JANWYX010000161.1 GCA_025055055.1 Caldilinea sp.
AGCGGTGTCGACCACAACCATGGTCCCATCCGGCCCTTTGACCACCGTGAGCCGGCGGTTGGTGAACCCCGTAATCGTCCCCCATTGTTCGACCGTCTCCCACGAACCGCGCGTGTACTTATATTGCAGCCGCGTGCCTTCCTTGAGCGTGGCCCTGTACTCCCACACGCGCTCGTCGACCGGCGTCATCGGCGTGAGGCCGGGGTTGTAGGGCGCCAAAAAAGCGTCGGTGTTGTCGCCGGCAATGTAGATCGTGTCTTCAGCGGGCGTCTCCGGCGGAACAAGCACGCGCCAGATCACCTCCACCATCGCCAGCTCAGCGGTTAACGTGATGGCAGGCGAAGGCGGCGAGACGTTGTAGGCTGTATCGATCGAATGGACGGTGTAGACGTAGGTGTGGCCGGTCGTCACCGTAGTATCGGTGAAGATGGAGGAAGCCTTCGGAATCTCCACGCCGAAGGCGCAGCCCTCTTCGCCTGCCGTCAGGTCGGCGCGGCAGACGCGGAAAGCGTGCAGGTCAGGCGTCCGCGACACGCGAATGCCGATGGCGATCAACGAACTCGAACGGGCAACTTCGTCGAGGCGGAAGGGTGCGCGCGGCGGTCCTGTGTCGGGATTCGGGAAGACAGTCATGCGGCCTTGATTGAGGCTTTCCGTCCATTCGCGGCCGCCCGTAGTCGACGCACGCCATTTGAAGACGTATTCGCCGACGGCGTTGGGCAACATGCGTGCGGCGTAGACGTCACCCCCGCCCTGACTGTCGGTCACATACTCTGCATCTCTCCATGTGAAGGCCTCCCCCGCCTCGACAGGAGCCCAGCCCACCTGCACAAGCAGCCCTGGCGCCTGTCCCGACACGTCAGTGACGCCAGGGACAAAGACGGCGGCGCGCGTCTCGCGAGAAGGCTCGACGGCGCTTAACGTGTGCTGAATGGTGAGCGGCTCTTCGAGGATCACCGACTGCACGGGCGCATGTGGAATGAGCCGCACGGCGGCGCTTGGCTCGCTGCGCAGGCCGTTGCGCCCAACGGCCTCCACGCGGTAATAGTGGGTGACGCCGTTGGCCAGCCCTTCATCGGTGAAGACGACAAAGTCCTCGCCGGCAGCGAGGAGCGCAACTTCCACGTAGCCGCCGTCGACCGGAGAACGAAGCACAGCGTAGCGTTCGGCGTCGCCATTCCCCGCAATGGTGAAGCGGATGCGGCCGTTCTCCTCCTCGGTCGCCGTGATTTGCGGCGTCGCCGGCGCGCGAAGGTCGACCTCCGGTGCGGTGAGCCAGATGCGATAGGACATGGGCGCCAGCGTAAAGGAGACGTTGCCCAACTCGCCGACGGTCAGCGTCTCCTCGCCGAAGGCGTCGCGCAGCGCGGCCCCCCAGGGCAGATAGCCCGACGCATTGAAACTGACCGATTGCTCCATCTCGCTGCGGTTGAGAGCGATCAGGGCGGCGCCGCCGGCGTCCTTGCGGCCATAGACCACCAGCCCGATGTCATCGACCAGCAAAACATCCCACGAACCGGTGCGCAGGAAGCTGTGCTGGCGTCGAAGCTGGCCGAGCCGTTGATAATGCTCCAGCAACGTGAGATCTTGTTGACGCCACGTCGGCAAATCCTCGTAACCGTCCGCGTCCGGCCAGGGATACGGCTGGCGGTTGTAGGGATCGTCGCGGCCGACGTCGCTGCCGAAGCCGACCAAGCCCACCTCGTCGCCGTAGTAGATGGTCGGCGCGCCTGGCAGCGTCAACTGCAAAACCGCCGCCAGCGCCAGCCGTCTGCGACCATCTTCAAAGCCGTTGTTCGGCTCCAGCGCAGCGAAGTCGACGCCGTCGTGGTCGAGTACGCGCACCGCGCGGTTGACGTCGTGCGAGGAGAGCAAGTTCATGGCGGCGGCAAAGGCGGGAGGCGGATAGTCTTCCTGCAGCGCAGTCAGCGCGCCGATAAACTCGCCGGCAGTGAGGGCCGGAATGCGGCCGTCGTTGTCCTCAAAGTCGTCGTCACGCAGAAATCCGAGCACGGCCTGGCGGAAGCGATAGTTCATCGTCGAGTCAAACTCATCGCCCAGCACACGGAATCTCGCCTCGTCTTCACGCCACGTTTCGGAGATCAGCAGCGCGTCCGGGTGAGCGGCCTTGACGGCCGCGCGCATTCGCTTGAAGAAATCGGGGTTGACGTTGACCACGTCGGGCACAACGTCGATGCGCCAGCCGTCGACGCCTTCCAAGCCGAGCCAGCGCAGCGCAATGCCCTCTTCGCCCAGCCAGTTGTCGATCACTGCTTCGTTGGCGGTGTTGAGCTGCGGCAGCGTCGAGAGGCTGAACCACCCCCGATATGTTGCGTCGCCTGCGCAGACGCCGGTTCCGGGCGGTCGCGCCGGGTCGAAAAAGTACCACGCCCGGTAGGGGCTTTCCTCGCTCTCGCACGCGCCGAGCGTCTCGTGGCGGCTGTAGCGGTCGAAGAAGGGGCTGTCGCTCGATGAATGGTTAGGCACGCCGTCGAGGATGAGCGTCATGCCGCGAGCGGCGACTTCGGCGGCGAACTGCGCAAAGTAGGCGTTGCTGGCCTCGAAATCGCCCACGACGGCCAGGTTGTCATCCACCTGGCGATAGTCGCGGCCATCGTACTTGTGGTTGGAAGGGGAGTCGAAGATCGGGTTGAGATAGATGGCCGTCACGCCCAGCGCCTGCAGATAATCCAATTTTTCTTGAATTCCTTGTAAGTCTCCACCAAAAAACGTGCAATTATATGTCCCATGCCACTCCGGGTTGCGGTCGGGATCGTTCGGTTCCGGGTCGGGCACAAAGTTGTTCCAGGGCGAGATGGGGCGCGCGTGGCCGCCACACTCTTCGGGGTAGAACCACTCGTCGGGGGTGGGGTCATTGGTCGGCTCGCCGTTGCGGAAGCGATCCGGGAAAATCTGGTAGATGGTGGCGTCCTTCGCCCATGCGGGCGCGTCGAAGGCGGGAGCGTAGACGTAAATGTTCCATCCTGCTTCGATCGAGGGCGCTTCCGCATAGCTGCGGCCGGGACCGCCGTCGTGGCGCTCGTCATCGGCGTAGTGGAGCACGGTATCGGCGTCGCGCACGCTGAACAGATAAGCGAGCACCTCGAGTGCGTCGCCGACTGCAATCGTCGTCTCCCACCATGCGTAGAGGTCATCCTGGGCGACGCGCTGCATCGGCGTGAAGCGCAAGGCCCCCTCGCGCACGCTTCCCCACAACAGGGTCGCCTCCTCGACGTCGTCGGCGGCGGTGCGCAGGCGCAGCGTGACCTCGGCGCCGGTCGGTTGTGCGCCGAAGGGCGTGCGATAGCGGTCCCTGCGGCTGTCGTGGAAGATCGCGTCGCCGGCGATGCGGCCATCCCCAACCGTTGTCTCCATCGGCTTCGACGGGGTGGAGGACGAGGCATCGACGCCCTCCTGCGCTTGCGCAGGGAAGGACGCAAAGGAAGAGAGCAGCCACAACAATGCGGCGACGAGGACAATTTGCAAGCAGCGACGAAATGGTGGCATGGAGCAACTCCTTTGCAACGTAGATTTTCTTCAGTATATCATGCTTTTGTGGAGGTTCTGAGAGGGGATTGATGATTCCGATCGGTTGGTCGTATAATTCCCCTTGTCAAGTGCATTTTCTAGCCAAAAACGGTGCTCCATGCGATGTATGCAATTCAAAGAGGTTACGCGCTTAAATCGAGATTGCTTCTCCGCTGCGCAAATCCGGACAATGACAAACGCTGACCATTCACCCCAACTGCGCATGATCTGGCCGCAACGTCGACTGCACGCTCCTCCCGATGCGCCCCTGCCCCCCGGCTATGTGCTGCGCACTTATCGCCCCGGCGACGAAGTGCCCTTCTTTCAGATCATGGCGCGCGCCGGCTGGCCCGACTGGGATGAGGAGCGGTTGCATCCCTGGCTCCCACGCATTGTCCCGCGCGGGTGGTTTCTGGTCGTCCACGAAGCCACCGGCGCCGTGGTGGCCTCGGCGATGGCGTTGCGGGACGAGCAAGAGTTCGGCTCCCAGGGCGGCGAGCTGGGCTGGGTGGTCTGCGATCCGGCGCATCGGGGAAAGGGATTAGGCGCCGCTGTCTCGGCCGCAGCCACGCTGCGACTGCTCGAGGAGGGGTATCGCCACCTTCACTTGTACACCGAAGAATGGCGTTTCGCCGCCTTGCGGACATACCTGCGCTTAGGTTATGTCCCATTGCTCTATGCTTCCGACATGCCGGAGCGGTGGCGCCTCGTCTGCACGGCGGTGCGTTGGCCCTTCACGCCCGAAGTCTGGGAAGCCGACCTCGAATCCCTGCAATCATCATCAAGGTCTTCATAATCAGGACTTTATGGCTCAACTTCAATCCGCCGACGAACTGCTTGAACAGGCGTTGCTGGCGCTCTATCGACAATGGCCTCATTTGCCGCGGCGCACCACGCTCCCGGCCCTCGATCGGTTGCGCCGGGCGTTAGCCGACGAGCTGGAGACGATGCTCGCTGCGCCCGACCAGGAGCGCTTTCGCAGTGCAGCATCGAAATTTGCACAAGAGGCGCTACGCCTTCCGTTTGTACGCAGCGCAGCCGGCGCAGAGTTAGAGGCGCTGGCCGCGCTGAGTCCCGGCGCTTGGCGCCCATCTGGACTGCGCGGCCTTCCGTTGCTGCGCACCACGCCGCTGAATGCGGAAAGGCTTCAGGCGCTGATCCTGTTGTTGCGTGCAGAAGACCCGCCCGCTTCTGCCGTTCAACGCTGGCATTACGTCGTCGATGAAACACCCGCAGCCTGGGCCGACCTGCGTGGCGCCGCGGAAGACGTGCTTGGGCGCATGCCTCCATCCGCACGGCAGGCGCTCGAGGCCATCGACGCCCACCTGCAGGCTGCGCTGCAAGATTCGTCTTGCAACGCCCTCGCCGCATATGAGGAGGCGTTGCGCCAGTTGGAGGCCGTTCCCGGCCTCGCCGCTGCGCTCAGCGATCATTTCTTGCGTTGGAAGACGCCACAGCGCATCGTGCGCCGCAGCGCCGGGGCCACCATCCTCAAAGAGCCGGCATTGGCGGCCCCGGAGATGTCAGGTGCGGAGTCAGAGGCTTTTGCGCCGCCGACAGGCGCAGAGGAGGCGCCCTCTGCGCCTCCAGGAGAACCTTTTCAGGTGAATTTCCACACCGAAGTGCGCTTCCCGGCCAGCGTGCGGCGTTGGGAAGTAAACTGGCTTATCGTCCGCCTACGGCTGCAGGCCCCGGCGGCGACGGTCGCCGCCGGCGTCGTGCCCGTGGAGTTCAGCGTCCAAGGCGCAGAAGCGCCGCCTCCCGAAACACTCACCGTGCGCGTGCTGGCGCCCGAGTTTGAGGAGGAGACCCACTGCTGGGAGCGCACCATCACCGTGCACCACGACCGGGATTCCGACCCGGCGGTCTTCCTGCTCAAAGGCGACGAACTCGGCAAAAAGCGCATCGCCATCGACTTCTATCACAAAGGACGGCTGGTCGGAGGCGTATCGTTTATGACCGAAGTGACGCAGGCGCCAACCGTCGGCGTCAACGTCGAGATTGCGCGCAGCGACGGCGCGCCGGAGTTCGCCCGCCTCGAACGCAATCCGCCGCCCCCCGCCGACCTGCACCTGCGCGTCGTCAAAAAAGCGCAGGAGAACACGCTGGCTTTCTGGTTGGATTCGCCAAAGCCCGAAGTCCCCTATCGCTGGACGTTTATGGGCGAAACGCCGCTCACGAGCGACGATCCCCTTGCGTTTCTCATCCAGGAGCTGGCGCCGATCAACGAGATGGTGCGCGTGCTCGCCGGCGAGCTCACCGAGGAGGAGCGCGCCGACGCCGAGCTGCGGCTGGCGACGCTGGCGGAAGGGCTGTTCGAGCAACTGCTGCCGGAGACGTTCCGAGCAGAATACTTTGCCCGCATCGTTCCCCTGCGCGAGGCGGGTCTCATTCAGTCCTTTCTCATCACCAGCGACGAACCCTGGATTCCTTGGGAGCTGCTCAAGCCCTATCATTGGGATGCGAGCGAAGGCAAGGAACATGTCGATGACTTTTGGGCGACGCGTTTCCGCCTCTCGCGCTGGCTGGCCGGCCGCGGGCCGCTCGTGCGCATGGCGGTCAACGTCGCTGCGCTGGTGATGCCGGAGGTGGGGCTGGCCGCCGTGGACGCCGAGCGCGCCTTCTTCGACCAGCTCGCAGCGCAGCGCAATGTCCGCCTGGAAGGCCCTACGCAGCGTCGCAAAGAGGTGCTCGATCTCCTGATGACCGGCGGCTATCAGGTCATGCACATCGCCACCCATGGTCAGTTCAACCCCGAAGACGCCGATCGCTCTGCCATCGAGCTAGCCGATGAACCGCTCTATCCCGCCGACCTGCGCGGCAGCCTCTTGCGCGGCATTCGTCGCTCGACGCCGCTCGTCTTTCTCAACGCATGCGACGGCGGCCGCGCCAACTTCGGGTTGACCGGGTTAGGCGGTTGGGCGGATAAGCTTTTCAAGGAAGCAAACGCGGCGGCGTTCGTCGGCGCGCTATGGGAAGTGCACGATGCGCTGGCGGGAGAGTTTTCCAAAACCTTCTACAGCCGCCTGGCGGAAGGCGCAACGCTCGGCGAGGCGATGCAGGCTGCCCGCCTTCACGTTCGGGAGATCGACCCCCTCAATCCCACTTGGCTGGCCTACACGTTGTACGGCGACCCAAACGCTACGGTCCAGATCGGAGCATCCGGCGACTGAACTTGCAGCATTGAGAACTTGAGAGGGGGAGAGCAGAAGAACCCTCACGCTCTCCCCCTCTCCCCCTCTCCACCATTCCCACCTAATTTGGCCGGAAAAATGAGCGGCGTCCACACATGGTAGGGACAGGCGTGGACCGTAGAGCAAAGCCTGCTGCAATGGTGGGCGGCGCATACAAATTCACTTCCATCCGAAGCCGGCTTGTCGTCGATCAGCCGCCCTTTGCGCACCCAGAACTGGATCATGCCTTCGAGCGCGCTACGATCGATATCGAGGCGACGGCTCAGCTCGTCGAGCGTCACTGGCCCTTGCGCCGCCTCCACTTCTTGCAAAATTTTCCATAACATCTTGGGTCATCCCGACAACAAGCGACCGACTTGAAAGACCACAAAGGAGACCACCCAGGCAAGCCCAAGCTGCCCTACGACGCTGAAGGCCGTCCATTTGGGGCCAAATTCGTGGCGCAGCGCAACGACTGCGGTCATGCAGGGCGTGTAGAGAAGCACGAAGACCATGAAAGCCAACCCCGCCAGGGCGCCATGGCCGCCGCTGGTCTGCTCAAAACTGCGCTGCACCGCTTCCATCAGGGCGGAAGGTGACGCCTCTTCCTCTTCGCCGAAGAGATTAGCGCCGACCAGCGATGGAATTACCTTGAGCGTATCGAACGTCGCCTGTACAAAGCTGGAGACAATCCAGGCGGCGTCCTCGGCCAACGTAGCGGGCGGCGTCTCCTCCTCCGCCAGTTCAATGCGGTAGACCTGCGCCAGCGTGGCAACGACGACCTCCTTGGCCACGAATCCGCTCATCAGCGCGCCGCTGGCCTGCCAGCTGCCAAAGCCGAGCGGCGCAAAGGCGGGCGCCGCCGCGTCGGCGAGCACGCCAAAGGCGCTTTTCTCCACCGGCGTTTGGGCGAAGGCGGCGCCCTCCCCGCGCACCGGGATCGACAACAAGAACCACAGCGCCACGCTCACGCTCAGGATCACCGTAGAAGCGTTCTGAATGAAGGCGGCAGTGCGATTCCACATCTGCCGCCAGACGTTGCGCGCGATTGGCAGACGGTAGGGCGGCAGCTCCAGAATCAGGTGGTTCGCCTCTGCGCTCTTGAGCAACGTGCGGTTGAGCACCCATCCGACCCCGATGGCGACGAGAATTCCGAGCAGGTACATGCTGAAGATCACCAGGCCGGCGTGCTGCGAGAAGAAAATGGCGGCGAAGAGCACGTAGACCGGCAGCCGGGCGCTGCAGCTCATCAGTGGGGCCAGCAGCGCGGTGAGCAGGCGGTCGCGGTGGCTCTCCAACGTGCGCGTGGCGTAGATGGCCGGCACCGAACAGCCAAAGCCGACCACCAGCGGCAGAAAGCTCTTGCCCTGCAGCCCGATTTTGCGCATAGGTCGATCCATCGCCAGCGCCGCGCGCGCCATGTAGCCACTGTCCTCCAACACGCCCAGCACGAGATACAGCGCAAACATCACCGGGATGAAGACCAACACCCCGCCGACGCCGGCGATGACGCCGTTCACCATAAGGCTTTCCAACCAGCCGCCGCTCAGTCCGAGAAAAGCAAGGAGCGCTGCAGCCTGTCGAGCAAGCGGTCCGTTCACTACCCGATCGATCCAATCGACATACGGCGCCGACACATCCACTGTGACCTTGAACGCCACCCACATCAACGCCAGAAAGATCGGTAAGCCCCACACCGGATGGGTGACGATGCGGTCGATCTGATCGGAACGGCTCAAACGCTGCGCAGGACGATGCACGATGGCCGCCTGCGTCGCCTGATGGGCGAACTCGTAGCGGCGGTTGGCCAGAACGATGTCAACCTCGTCGCCATAGAGCGCCTCGAGGCGCGCCCGGCTTGCTGCAGCTGCAGCCAACACCTTGCCTCCGCCGGGCAGGCGGCGCACCTTGCTCGCCAACGTTTCATCGCCTTCGAGTAGTTGAACGGCGAGCCAGCGCGCCGGATAGCGCTGCGCCGGCGCCGGAATCGCCTCAACGGTGGCGCTCAGCAACGCAATCTCCGTTTCGATCTCTGGATCATACACAACAGGAATTGCGTTCGGGGTCTTGGAAACCCTGCACATCTCCGACAGCATAGTCATTGCTGCCTGCTCCTTCTCTCTGCGATTGCACGGCGGTCGCCAGTTCGACGATGCGATCGCGCAACACATCCATGCCCTGGCCGCGTCGCGCCACCAACTCAACCACCGGCGTTCCTCCCAGCGCCTGCGAAAGCCGCGCGGCGTCGATCTGTATGCCTCTAGCGCGCGCCTGGTCGAGCATATTGAGAACGACGAGCAACGGGGCGCCCGTCTCCAGAATTTGCGTGGTCAGATAGAGGTTGCGCTCCAGGTTGGCGGCGTCCAGCACGTTGACGACCAAATGAGGCCGGTCCTCGACGATGAAATCTCTGGCGATCTCTTCTTCGGGCGAATAGGGAGAAAGGCTGTACGCGCCCGGTAGATCGACGACGGTGATCTGCATATCGTTGCAGCCACACCGTAAAAGCCCTGAGCGTTTTTCCACCGTTTTGCCCGGCCAGTTGCCGATGTGCTGCTCGTCGCCCGTCAGCGCGTTGAAGATAGTGCTCTTGCCGACGTTGGGATTGCCGGCCAACGCAACGAAGATTTTCTCGATTGCCATAGGGCCTTATGCGACTTCGACCAGAATTTTGCCGGCGATGCTGCGGCCCAGCGCCAATCGCGAATCACGCACGGCCAGCACCAGGGGGCCGCCATGGTCGTGGAGGATTTCGATATGGACGCCCGGCGTAAGGCCCAGCTCGGTGAGTCGTCGCGTCAGCTTGCGCCCGGCAGTAATGCGTGTCAATCGCAACGGTTGGCCGCTGCCTGCTCTGTGGAGAGGAATCGATGAGCTTGCCATATGTCATTTGTTATTAAATTCACAAATAATTTTTGACCAGTATAGAGCGGCTTTGCTTGCCGATCAAGAGGGCGCGTGAAACTTTCACGCTGCCGTAGGGTTCGGTGCGGGTTGAAGGGGGAGTTAAGCGCCGTTAAGGGACGACCGATCGGTCGCTTTCAGAACTTGTGCAACAGGGTGAAGTTTCTGTAGCAATATGCCCTGCCGGTCCATCTTTCAGGAAGCCTGTTTCAGGAGGCCTAGAGCTTCCTAAAAGATGGACGACGAAAGGTGGACAACGACACAACTTTCCTTGGCCACACTCTTCTGAGTGCAATCGCAATCCACATCGTTGCTGCGCGCACACGAGCGCGGAGCTTTCAGGCGAAAGTGCAAATCGTCAGCCAGGCGCTAGAAAATCCCTAGCTCTTCTTTGGCCTCGTCGGACATCATGTCCGGATTCCAGAAAGGCGACCAGGTGAGATGGATGTTGACCTCCTCCACATCGGGGAAGGCGTTGTGCGTCTCTCGCTGGACGCTGGTGATGATTTCCGGGCCGGCCGGACAGCCGGGGCTGGTGAGCGTCATCGTAATCTCGACCGTTTTTTCCGGCGTGACCTCAATGTCATAGATCAGACCCAGGTCGACGACGTTCATCATCAGCTCCGGGTCTTTGACTTTGGCGCGGATCAACTCACGCACTTCATCGACAGTTGGCAATGCCATGACACCCTCCTGTGACTAACCAAAATAATAGCACGCAATGGAGAAGGTTTTTTCTCTTGGCGCTCGCAGAGGGGGACGCTTATACCCTCAATCCATTGCACGCCGTTGAAAGAAAACGCATCCCCTATCACGTTGGTTGTTCCAGCCAGATTTCGCCGTCCCGAACCTGCACCGCGTAAGTTTTCGTCGGCTCGAAGGCGGGAAAACTCAACGCGGCGCCGGTGCGAATGTCGAAGCGGGCGCCGTGCCGCGGACATTGCACTTGATGGCCATTGACAATTTTGCCTTCAACGAGCGGGCCACCGTCATGCGTGCAGACGTCTTCGATGGCGTAGATTTCGCCATCGAGATTGAAGAGGGCGATGCGGGTGCGATTCACTTCGACCAGTTTGCTGCCGCCCACCGGCACATCGGCCAGCCTGGCGACCTTTACAAAATTGCTCATAGTGCTGCATGCTTTCTCAATTTCAGCGCACGATCACTCCGGCCACTCTTCAAGGCCGTACGCGCCCGCCTTTAGGACTTTGAGCGGAAGCAGGGCGCATTTCAGCCGCACCGGGCCGATCTCGATGCCCAGCATATCCAGGATGTATTGCTTATCGATCTGCTTGATCTCTTCGAGTGACTTGCCGACGACCTCCTCCATCAACATGCTGGCCGTGGCCTGGCTGATGGCGCAGCCGTGACCGTCGAATGCGGCGTCCACCACCACGCCATCCTTCACCTTCAGCTCCACGGTGATCTCGTCGCCGCAAAAGGGATTGTGGTCGTGGTACTGAATGTCCGGATTTTCGAGATGTCCCTTGCGTCGCGGGTGTTTATAGTAATCGATGATTGCTTCTCGATACAGATCGTCGCTCACGCAAGCATCCTTTCAGCAGATCTGTCGATCAAGTCGACGCACAATTCGTTGGATGAATTCATTTCGGCAAACGGAACGGCGCACTCCTCGGAAATTGCCAGGTGACCGGTAGGGTCCTCAAATGGACGAATGCACCAGCCCCTTGTAGGATCGACGCTCAAAATGCGCGCGCCCTATTGAATCCATACTTAGCCGATTGCACCGATTTCCCGATTATCGTATGCTTCGAGGCGCCCTCCTGCAAAAGGCTTTATGCGAAATTCCACCGAACCCATCGTACCAGAGACGTCGTTCATCGGATCTTTTTCACCCCATGAACACCGCTTGCGCTCTGTGCAGCGCCTCCACCAGCACATCGACTTCCTCCAGAGTGTTGTAGAGGTAGAAGCTGGCGCGAGCGCTGGCGGGAACCCCCAGACGGGCGTGCAGCGGTTGGGCGCAGTGATGCCCGGCCCGCACCGCCACGCCGGCGCGGTCCAGGATGGCTGCAATGTCGTGCGGGTGAATTCCGTCCAGCGTGAACGCGATGAGACCGCCGCGCTGCTCTGGGCCGGGCCCTAAAATGCGCAGTCCTTCCACCTCCGACAGGCGCGCATAGGCGTATTGCGTGATCTCGCGCTCGTGGGCGTGCACCCACTGCATGCCCACCTGCTGCAGGTAATCCACCGCGGCACCCAGTCCAATCACCTCGGCGATGGCCGGCGTGCCCGCCTCGAATTTATAGGGAACGGCATTCCACTTGCTGCCGGTCATCTTCACTTCGCGGATCATGTCGCCGCCGCCCATGAAGGGGGGCATCGCCTCGAGCAACTCCCGTTTGGCATAGAGCACGCCGACTCCGGTCGGACCGCACATCTTGTGACTGCTAAAGACATAAAAGTCTGCGTCGAGCGCCTGTACGTCGACCGGCATGTGTGGAACGCTTTGTGCGCCGTCGATCAACACTTTGGCGCCGACGGCGCGGGCCGCCGCCACCAGCTCGCGCACCGGGTTGATCGTTCCCACCACGTTGCTGGCGTGCACGAAGCAGAAGAGTTTGGTGCGCTCGGTGAGGAGATCGGGCAGGCTGTCCAAGTCGAGCAGTCCTTGGGCGGTGATCGGAACATAGCGCAACGTAAAACCGAGCAGCTCCTGTACGATCTGCCAGGGCACGATGTTGGCGTGATGCTCCATCTCGGTGATCAGCACCTCATCGCCGGGACCCAAATTGGCGCGTCCCCAGGAATAGGCGACCAGGTTGATGCCCTCCGTTGCGCCGCGCGTGAAGACGACTTGGCGGGCGCCGGGCGCGTTGATGAACTTCGCCACCTTTTCACGCGCTTCCTCAAACGCTGCGGTCGCCTCCTCGCTCAACGTATGCACCCCGCGGTGCACGTTGGCGTTGTAACGACGATAATAGTCGTCCATAGCCCGAATCACGCATTCCGGCTTCTGACTACTCGCTGCGTTATCTAGATAGACGAGCGGTCGCCCGTTCGGCAGCATGCGCTGCAAAATCGGAAAATCATTCCGCAGAGCAATGGTTCGGTCAGCAACTTTCATGAGTTTCGCCGGTCCTTTGAGCCGTCCCTCTCACTTCTCCACTCACATTGTACGGTGTTTCGCTTGCTTCATCCAAGAACCGCCCTTGGTTTCTTTGCGCCTTTGCAGCTTTGCGTGGATTCTACTTCAAGATCGCCGGTGCGAGACGGCGCTGCGACATGAAGCCCGGTCGGCCCCGTTGCCGGGGGCCAAACGGCGGCTTCGTAAAAAATTAGGAGATTGAGAGCGGACGTAGGAAACCCGCCCAATCTCGCAATCTCCTTGCGTCCGCTTCAGAATCCGTGAGCCGGTCAGCCGCCAATCTTGCGTTCGATCACGCTTTCCAACTTGTGCACTACGCTCTCCACCGGCACGCGATCCAGCACGGCCTGGAAAAAGCCTTGCACGATCATGCGCTCCGCCTGAGGACGGCTCAGGCCGCGCGCCATCAGGTAGAAGACGTATTCTTCTTCGACCTGCGCCACGGTGGCGCCGTGCGTGCAGCGCACATCGTCGGCTTGAATCTCCAGCCCCGGGATGCTGTCGGCGCGCGCTGTCGGGTCGAGGATAAGATTGCCGTTGCGCTGGTAGGCGTCGGTCTTCTGCGCGCCGGGGAAGACCTTGATCACGCCCATGTAGACGCTGCGGCTTCTGTCCTTGAGCGCGCCGTTGAAGAGCAGGTCGCTGAAACAGTGCGGCGCCCGATGGAGCTGCAAGGTCTGATGGTCGATGTGTTGCTCGCC
>JANWYX010000174.1 GCA_025055055.1 Caldilinea sp.
GTCGCCCGTCAGATGCAGGTTGAAATCCTCCATGGGGATGATCTGCGAATAGCCGCCGCCGGCGGCGCCGCCCTTGATGCCAAAGGTCGGCCCCTGGCTGGGTTGGCGGATGCACGTGAAAACTTTCTTACCCAGGTGAGCGCCCAGCGCCTGGCTGAGACCGACGGTCGTCGTGGTTTTGCCTTCACCGAGAGGGGTCGGCGTGATGGCGGTGACGACGATATAATTGCCGTTCGGGCGATCTTTCAGTCGTTCGCGCACGTCCGGCGAAACTTTCGCCTTGTACGGGCCATAGAGCTCCAACTCCTCGGCCAGGATGCCAACCTCTTCTGCGATCTGCTGGATCGGCAAAGGCGTCACCGACTGAGCGATCTCCAGATCGCTGGGCACAGGGCGTTTGAGATTGCGCAATTGATGGGGCATTCCACATCTCTCCTCGTCGAGTGTTTGCAAATCTGGATCGTTGGGTATGGATGCGCTGTCGTTCTCTGCGAATCCAATTTCATGCGCAGAAGTATACCAAAGCTGAAGTGCATTGCCCACGACGTATGGTGAACAGTGCGCTCTGCGCCATTCTCGAGTATAGCAATCACAACTTCACAAACCTAAACGGCGCAAACGCTTGCACCAAGATGATGTCAGCGTGAATTTGTTCACTCATGCTACGCAGTTCGCTGCTTGCTTAAATTCCCTAAGACCTTGCGAGCCATCGAGAGCGTGCAGCTGAAAGCCGCACCCACGAGAAAATCAGCGTCTTTGCGTTTAAAAAATTTAAAGCTTTCCGGAAGCAGTGTCTACTGCGTGAGGTGTATTATTCAATAGTTCCAAGATTTCTTCTTCGGTTTATAATTTGACTCAGCAATCGCCCATGCAGGTGAGGAGTTGTTTATACTCATGCGAAAATCTTTACTTCGGCCGCTTGCCGTCCTCTTTTGGGTCATGTTTGCAGGCTGCGCCTCGCAACCCTCTTTGCCTACCCCCGTTCTCTCGTCTGCTCAACCGATGGTTTCCGCTGTTCCATCGCTGATGTTTGAACCTTTTCCCTTGCCGACGCAAGAACTGCCTGCGAGCGAACACGGCGGCGTGCAGTCGCCGGGAGAAGTGCAGGTTTATGCTCCGTTTGTGGCCCAACAAACTCCTCACACTCAGATGTCCACAGGTCTGTACGATCCTGGAACTCCTGCACTACGCGAGGTGTGGGTGGACCCTCTCCGCGGCGACGACGCCAACGATGGGACAACGCCTACGAACGCGCTGCGCACCCTCGCCGCCGCATGGCAAAGCATCCCGATGAACGTCCCTTTGACCCAAGGGGTGCGAATCAATTTGCAACCCGGTATCTATTTGGAGAACGCCCTGCCGAACTACTGGGAAGCCCGACAGGGGACATTTGCTGCGCCGATTTGGATTCGCGGGAGCGGTGAAGAGCGCGGGGAGGTCGTACTCCAGGGTTACGTGAACATTTTCGACACCGATTATATCTACTTCGAAAACTTGACCGTCCGCTTCAAAGGTGATGTGTTTCACTGCGAACGCTGCAACCATGTGTTGATCCGAAACGTCTCTTTCGATGGAGAGGGCGCAGCGCAGGAGACCGTGAAGGTGAATCAATCTCAGCATATCTACGTCGAAAGCAGCCATCTTTCCGGCGCGTGGGACAACGTCGTTGACTTCGTGGCAGTGCAATACGGACATCTTTTCCATAATCAGATTCACGGCGGCGGCGATTGGTGCGCCTACGTCAAAGGAGGATCGGCTTACATTCGCGTTGAGGCGAATGTGATCTACGATTGCGGCACGGGTGGCTTCACCGCCGGTCAGGGGACCGGCTTTCAATTTATGATACCCCCCTGGCTCCAGTATGAAGCTTACGACGTCAAGGTTCTGAACAATCTCATTCATGACACCGAAGGTGCCGGCTTAGGCGTCAATGGCGGCTACAACATCCTTTTGGCTTATAACACGCTCGTTCGCGTGGGCACCCGTTCGCACGTGCTCGAAGTTGTCTTTGGAGGACGTTCCTGTGATGGTCAACCTGGCGAGCTGGGGCGCGAACGCTGTCAGGAATATCTGGATCAAGGCGGGTGGGGAACCACTGAGGTAGACAACGGCTCGAATTTTATATCCATCCCCAACAAAAACGTGTACATCTACAACAACCTGGTGTATAACCCGCCGGGCTACCAGAGCATGTGGCAACATTTCGCCATTTATGACTCGCGAGTCAACCCTGCTTCGAGCAATATCCCCTTTGCCCGCGCGGATGATAATCTTCAGATCCGCGGGAATGTCATCTGGAATGGCGACGTATCCATGTCGCTGGGCATCGAAGGCAACAACGACGCCTGCACTTCCGAAAATATCGCCTGCAACGAGACACAACTGCGCGCCGACAACGCCATCAATGCGCTTCAACCTATCCTGGTGAACGCAGCGGCCAACGATTTCCATCCTGTTGGCGACTGGGTACAAAGCGCAACCCTGTTTGAGATTCCCGATTTCATATGGGAGCTGAGCGTTCCGGCCGGTGAAAACAGCAATTTAGTTTTGTTCGACAGAGACGGCGTCAGCAGGAGCGGACGCGACACACCCGGCGCCTACGCGCTGCTTTCGAGGTGACGCCACGCCTGGTACATGGAAATGAGATTTTAAATCTTCCTATACATTCTCGTCCGAAAAGAAGGAGTTTCTGGATGCGATCTCGTCTCATAGTTTTTCTGAGTGCTTTGGGTGGTGCAATTCTGTTGGGGGCGGTAGGCTACGCCCTGGGCGCTCTCATCGGCCGACTCACCGGCGGCGGAATGGCTGACCTGGCGCTGGGCGTGGCCGGCATGATGCTAGGAATTATGCTGGGCAATGGCCTGGGCGCCTCCTGGGCGGCGAAGCGGGAAAAGCGGGGACGCAAGGCATGGGTCTTCTGGGTGCTTGGTGCAGGAGCGGTCGTCTTCGTTCTCTTGCTGGCGGAACCGTTTGGCCTGAATCAACACCCAGGAGGGATGCTTATCGCCCTGCTAGGACTTCCGGCGTTGGTGGAGGCCTTAGCGGCATGATTCTCTCATATTTTTCCTATGCACTCGCTGCACACAGTAGGTATGGTAAAGTACATTGAACACGTTCCATATGGCGTAACGATCATCATTCGGCCAAATCCCAAAAACAATTCTAACATCTTTTGGAGTCAAGGATTCTTATGACAACCTATTTTCATCTCACCGAATCGATGTTCGGCGAACGGGAGCGTCTGCTGGCTGAGGCCGATGCGCTGGAGGCGAGCGCCTTTCGTTTTGAGAGCGGCGTAGCTGCGCTGCGGCTGCGCAACGCGCTCGGCGAGCTGGTGCTGCTGCCGTTTCAGGGGCAGCAAATTTGGTCGGCCAGCTTTCGCGGGCGCAATATCACGATGCGCTCGATGTTCGATCAGCCGCGGCCCACACGCGCCTATCTGGAAACGTACGGGGGCTTTCTCCTCCATTGCGGCTTCACGGCGATGGGTGTGCCTGCGGCAGGCGACACCCATCCCCTGCACGGCGAGCTGCCCAATGCACCGTACAAAAGCGCCTATCTGGTCGTCGGCAAGGATGAGCGCGGCCACTACATCGGGCTGGGCGGCGTCTATCAGCACACCGTAGCTTTCAGCTTCAACTATCAGGCCGAGCCGTTGGTCAAGCTTTACGCCGGCTCGTCGCTCTTCACCATCGACCTGAGCGTCACCAACCTTAAGCGAACGCCGATGGAATATATGTACATGGCACACGCCAACTTCCGCCCTGTCGACAACGGCCGGCTGGTTTACAGTGCGCACTGTACGCCTTCGAGCGTGCGCGTGCGTCGCAGCATCCCGTCACACGTGCGACCCGGCCCGGAGTACGCCGCTTTTCTGGAGGAGTTGAGCCTACACCCCGAGCGGCACAATGTGCTCAAGCCCGGCTTGGCCTTTGATCCAGAAGTGGTTTTCTTCATCGACTACCTGGCCGACGCCGACGGCTGGGCGCACACGATGCAGGTGCACCCTGACGGCAGTGCCGACTACATCGCCCATCGCCCTTCGGAGCTGGACAAAGGCGTGCGCTGGATCTGTCGCACCCCCGACCAAGACGCCTTAGGCATGGTGCTGCCTTCGACTGCGGAGCCGGAGGGATATACGGCCGAGAAGGCGAAGGGGAATGTCAAAGTGCTCGGCGCAGGCGAGACATACCGGTGCTCGATGATCGCCGGCGTGCTCACCGTCGAGGAAGCGCGGGAGATGGAGCGCAAGATCGAGTCGATCATCGCAACGGAGGAGAAACCGAACCATGGCTGAACCCAACTACATGGTGAATGTCGTCGGCGTCTTTGGCTTTCCCGTGGCGGAAAACCCGACCGGCGTGATGCAAAATGCAGCGTTTCAGGCGCTCGATCTGAACTGGCTTTATCTCAATTTTGAAGTGAGTGCAGAACATCTCGGCAACGCCGTGCTAGGGATGCGCGCCATGAACAACTTCCGCGGAGTCAATCTTACGATTCCGCACAAGGTGGCGGTGATCCAATATCTGGACGAGATTGCACCTAGCGCCCAGGTGATCGGCGCCGTCAACACGGTGCGCCGCGAAGGCGATCGGCTGATCGGCGAAAACACCGACGGCAAGGGTTTCATGCGCGCACTGGGAGACGACGCCGACATCGACGCAGCGGGGACGCACGCAGTGGTGCTCGGCGCAGGCGGCGCAGCGCGAGCGATCGCCGTGGAGCTGGCGTTGGCCGGCGCACGGCGCATCACGATCGTCAACCGCACTCG
>JANWYX010000186.1 GCA_025055055.1 Caldilinea sp.
GGACGACCGTCGTCGCCTAAAAGGTGGCCAAAGCCCTGCTGGGCTTCGGAGCGCAGCGCGTGCAGCGATCGGTCTTCGAATGTTATATCACGCCGGCCAATCAAGAGAAACTGTGTCAGCGACTGCAGCGTCTGATCGACGAAAGGGAGGACAGCGTGCGCTTTTATCGTCTTTGCGATGAATGCCTGGCCACCCGTGGAGCGCATGGGCATAGCCGAGCCGATCGACGAACCGGGGCTGCTGATTCTTTGAGCGCAGCGAAGCATTCCATGGCCTGCAATCTTTTCCCATGCCCGTCTAACCGCGCAAAACGCACTGCGGCTGCGTAACGCAGCCCCGCCGGCAAGAAGATGGGCAGAAACTCACGCACCGGGAGGCCAGGGAAGGGCCGGGCGGCTTTTCCTTTCGCTTGTAATTGTCCAGACTAACGATCGACGTCAGATTCGGGTATGATAAATAATCATACCACCTGTCGCTGACCGACAAGGCTTTCTTGCGGTTTGGCGAGCGCAACGAGAGATGGGCCGCCGACAGAGGTCCATCTTCGGGAGAGAAACGCAATGTCGATCGATCAAAGAAAAGCAGACCACATCCGCATCAACGTCACCGAAAATGTCCAATTCCCCAACCTAACTACCGGATTGGAGCGCTATCGACTGGTGCATCAGGCACTGCCGGAGTTGAACTTGCATGAAGTCTGCCTCGACGTCACCTTGTTCGGCAAGCGGCTTGCGGCGCCGCTGCTCATCAGCTCAATGACCGGCGGCACAGAGCAAGCGGCCTTCATCAATCGCAACCTGGCCGAGGCGGCGCAGTCGCAGCGCGTGGCGATGGGTGTCGGCAGTCAGCGTGCCGGCCTTGAACAGGAGCAGGTGCGTCGCACCTTTCGTGTGCGTGAATACGCGCCCGACATTCTGCTCTTCGCCAATTTAGGCGCAGTGCAGTTCAACTACGGCTACACGGTGGACGATTGTCGCCGCGCCGTGGAGATGATCGACGCCGACGCGCTCATCCTTCATCTCAACCCGCTGCAAGAGGCTGTGCAGCCGGAAGGCGATGTTAACTGGCGCGGGCTGCTCCACAAGATCGCCGAAGTCTGCGCACGGCTGGAAAAACCTGTGGTCGTCAAAGAGGTCGGTTGGGGCGTCAGCGCACAAACTGCGCAAAGGCTGATCGAGGCAGGCGTCAGCGCTATCGACGTGGCCGGCGCAGGCGGCACATCCTGGAGTCAGGTCGAGATGCACCGCGCACCGACCGAACGGCTGCGTAGGCTGGCGGCCGCTTTCGCCGATTGGGGCATCCCGACGGCCGAGAGCCTGCTGGCAGTGGCGGAGGTGCGCCGCAAGTTGGGGCGCGAGGACGTGCACATTTTCGCCAGCGGCGGCATTCGCACCGGCCAAGACATCGTCAAGTGCGTTGCGCTTGGCGCCGACCTGGTGGGGCTGGCCTCGCCCTTTTTAAAGGCGGCAATGGAGTCCCCTGAGGCGGTGATCGAGGAGATGGAGCTGTTGACCGCAGAGGCGCGCATTGCTATGTTCTGCAGCGGCGCCGGCGATCTGCATGCGTTGCGCAGGCCCGGCATCCTTGTCAAACAGGGAGGCGACGGAGTCCTATGAACCACTTTTTTGAACAATGGCTGCCTCCACTGGAGGCGGAAATGCGCACCGTGCTGGCGGGCAGGGAACCGGCCACTGCCGCGCACTATGGCATGATCCACTATCACATGGGCTGGGTGGACGCCGACTTTCGGCCGGTGACGCTGTCTGCCGGCAAACGACTGCGCCCGCTGCTCTGCCTAATGGCCTGTCAAGAGGTCGGCGGCGACCCCGCTCAGGCGTTGCCCGCCGCTGCTGCGCTGGAGATCTTGCATAACTTCTCGCTGGTGCACGACGACATCGAGGACGGGGACGCACAACGACGTCATCGCCCGACAGTGTGGGCGATCTGGGGCGTTCCCCAGGCGATCAATGCAGGCGACGCTATGTTTGCGCTCGCCTTCGCCGCGCTGCAACGCCTGTCTTTGCACCGAGTTCCGTCCCAGACAGTGTTGTCTGCGCTTCAGCTGTTTACGGAGACCTGCGTGGCGCTTACCGAAGGCCAACATCTGGATATCTCTTTCGAGCGACGAGATTGCGTCAGCGTCGAAGAGTACATGCGCATGATTCAGGGCAAAACCGCTGCCCTGATCGGCGCCAGCGTCGCCATCGGCGGCCTGGTAGGGGGCGCGCAGCCAAGCGTCGATGCCTCCTTGCGTCGTTTTGGCCAGTTGATCGGGCTGGCCTTTCAGATTCAGGACGACATCCTCGGCGTATGGGGTGACCCTATGGTCACCGGCAAGGCAGCGGGCGCCGATATTCTGCGCCGGAAAAAGAGTCTTCCGCTGCTGCACGCGCTCAACCACCCTGTGCACGGCGATGCGTTCCGCGCCCTGTTGGCGCGCCCCGAATTGACGGCGGACGATCTCTCCGAAGCGATGGATCTGCTTGCCCGGACTGCTTCTTACGAGTACGCAACGCAGCGGATGCACGCTTTGTATGCAGCCGGACTAGAGGCGTTGCGGGAGGCCTTAGCCGATCGCGCCGAAAGCAGCTTGCTTTGGTCTACGGCGCAATGGCTGATGCAACGTCAGATGTGAGAGCAGGCTTGGGCAGCAAGGAGCCCAGGGGAAAATTCCATCACAGATAAAACGCAAGAAGCGTTATGTTCGCTGCAATCCTGCAGCATGGATTGATGTTTTGGCGGCGCCGCCGGCAATGAAAATGTCGATGCCTTTCCCGGAAGTTTTGAGTCTCCGGAAAAGGCATCGACGTGGGCTCTATGTTTTTCTACCCCTGGCGCCATGCCTCGACAGCGTCCCGGACGATGGAAATTGCGCCCTAGACAGTATAACTTTCGAGGTGCTTTTTCACAGCCGCGCAGAAGGCGTCGGCGGTGGCGCCGTCGAGCACGCGGTGGTCATAGCTGAAGCCGAGCGTCGTCATTGCTTTAAAGACCAGCGCATCGCCCATGTTTGGCTCCAGCGGATGACCGCTCGAGACGACCACCGGCCGCTTCTCCACAACCCCGATGCCGAGGATGCCGACTTGCGGCTGCACGATGATCGGCGTCTGGAAACGACTGCCGGAGGTGCCATAGTTGCTCACGGTGAAGGTGCCGTCGGCCAGGTCTTCGGGTTTCAGCTCTCCCTTGCGCGCCCGCTCCGCCAAGTCGTTGACAGCACGCGCAATGCCCAGCAGGTTCAGCTCGCCGGCGTTTTTGATCACGGGCACAATCAGGCCGCCAATGCCGTACTGATCCATGGGCAGCGCAGTGGCCATGCCGATGTTGTAGTAGCGCTTGATAATGATGCCCTCATCGGTCCAGGTGGCGTTGGCGGCAGGCACCGCCTTCAGGCCGGCCACGACCGCTTCGATGAAATAAGCCGTCAGCGTCAGATTGACGCCGACCGCAGCAAACTCTTTTTTGTGCGCGGCGCGATGTTGCAACACTGCCGTCATATCCACGTCCCACATGGTAGTGACATGGGGCGCCGTGAAGAGGCTTTGGGTGGTGTTGCGCGCCACGGCGAGGCGCATGCGCGAGAGTTTAACCAGCTCCTCGCCGGGCTTGAGTTGAACAGGAGAGGGAACAGGAGCCGCAGCAGGTCGGGTCGGCGCGGGTGTTTCCGGCGCGGCCTTGGGCGCCGGCGCCTCCTCGCTTTTTACCGCCGGCGCCTTGCGCACAACGGTGGCGTAGGCGGGCTCGACGCGCACCGGCTTGCCGGCTTCACGGCTGGCGATTGCGCTCAGGACGTCGTAGACCGTCAGCGCACTCAGGGGGCGATCGCCCGCAATAGCGCGCAGATTGAGGTTGTGCTCTGCGGCAAGACGGCGCACGGGCAGGCTGGCCTTGTCGGCCAGGTCGCCCGGCAGCGCAGCGCTTTCCGTCGGGGCTGCTGCGCCGGTGTAGGCCAGCACATCCTGCTTGGTGATCTGGCCGCCCGGTCCGGTGCCGCTGATCGCAGCAAGATCGACGCCTTTCTCCGCGGCCACGCGTTTGGCGACGGGCGTGGCGCGCACGCCGGCCTCTGCGGCGACAACCGGCTGCGCAGGCTCCGGCGCGGCTTCTTTGGTCTCCTTTGCAGCCTTCGCCGGTGCAGCCTCTTCTTCTGCGGCGCCCTCTACCTTCTCACCGGGTGCGCCGATGTAGCCCATGACGGCGTCGACCGGCGCAATCTCGCCGTTGCGATAATTGATCTTGAGCAAGACGCCGTCGGCCGGCGCCTGGATTTCGGTATCCACTTTGTCGGTGGCGATTTCGAGGATCACGTCGCCTGCCTTGACGGCGTCGCCCACTGCCACACGCCAGCGGTTGACGGTGACGTCTTGGACGCCTTCGCCCAAATCGGGCAATCTGATTTCGGTTGCCATGGCTCCCCCTACTTCAACATGCTCAGGACGGTGGCTTTGATATCATTTTTCCAAGGCAGCAGCTCCTCTTCCAGCACCTTGGAGACCGGGATCGGGGCCGGCGCCATGCCCAGCCGTCGCGCCGGCGCTTTCAGCAAATCAGGCGCCTCCTCGTAGATGCGGGCGACAATCTCGGCGCCGATGCCCGCGTTGGCCTGCGACTCGTGTACGGCCAGGAGCCGACCCGTCTTAGCGACGGAAGTATAGACGGTCTCCATATCCAGCGGTGTGACGCTGCGCAGATCGACCACTTCGACGTCGATGCCGTACTCGGCTTTGAGCTCCTCGGCGGCTTCCAGCGCCTGCAGGAGCGTGTAGCTAAAGGTGGCAATCGTCAGGTCTTTGCCTTCGCGCTTGATGTCGGCTTTGCCGATCGGCACGGTGTATTCGACTCCCTCATCGGGCAGGTCTCCGCGCGTGAAGTAGAGCATTTTGTGCTCAAGGAAGAGCACCGGATTGTCGTCGCGGATGGCGGAGATCAGCAGTCCTTTGGCGTCGTAAGGGGTGGCCGGCGCCACCACTTTGATGCCGGGGAACTGAGCGAAGTTGCTTTCTACGCACGAACTGTGCTGGGAGCCGTAGCGTTTGCCGCCCCCTTGCTGGCCGCGGATGACCATCGGCACGTGCAGGAGCCCGCCGGTCATGTAGTGCATCTTGGCTGCCTGGTTGAAAATTTGATCGGCGCAGACCAGATAAAAGTCCATATACATCAGCTCGACAATCGGGCGCAGCCCGACCATCGCCGCGCCGATAGCCATGCCCATAAAGCCCTGCTCGCTGATCGGCGTGTCGATCACGCGACGATCGCCGAATTCCTCCAACAGGTTGCGTGTGACGCGGAAGAGGCCGCCGTAATAGCCGATGTCCTCGCCGATGAGAAAGACGCGCTCATCGCGGCGCATTTCTTCGCGCAGCGCCTCATTGATTGCCTGAATAAAGGTTGTCTTTCGCATAGTTTGTATCCTTATACCTTGTACACGTCGGTGTACGCTTCAGCGATGTCGGGCCAGGGCGCCTCCAATGCATAATCGACGGCTTCCTGGACTTCTTCTTCGACTTCGGCGCGGATTTTATTCAATTCCTCCTCGGCGACGCCGCGATCGAGCAGCTTTTGGTGCAGCCGCGCCAATGGCTCGTAAGCGCGCTGCATCTCGATCTCTTCCGGCGTGCGATAGGTCTCCAGATCGCCCGCCATGTGACCTGCCAGGCGGTAGGTGATGCCTTCGATAAAGGTCGGCCCTTCGCCGGCGCGCGCGCGTGCGGCAGCTTTAGAGACGGCATCGTAGACGATCTCGACGTCATTGCCGTCGATCTGCATGCTCTCCATGCCGTAGGCGCGCACAAACAGATAGAGTTCGCTGACCGAGGAGGTGCGCGAGATGGGCGTCATTTCTGAATATCGGTTGTTTTCGCAGTAAAAAATGACGGGAAGTTTCCACTTTTGCGCCATGTTGAAGGTTTCGTGCATGACGCCTTGAAACATGGCGCCGTCGCCGAAGAAGGTGATGGCGATGCGGTCCTCCCCGCGGATTTTGGAGGCCAGCGCCATGCCGGCGGCGTGAGGAACCTGCGCGCCGACGATGCCGTTGGCGCCCATCAGCCCCAGCGAGGGATCGACGAAGTGCATGGAGCCGCCTTTGCCTTTGGCAAAACCGGGCGCCTTGCCCAACACCTCGCAGATGGCCCGCTTGGGATCCATGCCGCGTGCCAGCGAGTGGTGATGCCCGCGGTAGGTACAGGTTAAGTAGTCCTCTTTGCGCAGCGCAGCGGCCATGCCCACCGCCGCCGCCTCGTGTCCGATCGCCGTGTGCATGGCGCCGCCGATCTTGCCGGATTCGGCCAGCTCCAGCAGCGACTCCTCGACGCGGCGAATCAGAAACATCATTCTGTACATTGGGAGCAATTGTTCGGTCGAAAGCACGGCTGTCGGCTCCGCTACAGCCGCCTTCGCCGAAGGCACGCTAGCCTTGAGTGAAGGTTCCGTCATTTTGGTTTCCTCGTTGTTTGTTCTGAATGCTTGACCCAGATGTCAGAGCGTTTTGGATGAAGCGTCCGGCGAAAGCCGTCAAAGATGTTGGAATTTTCTTGACGCTCGATTATAGCATAAGTGCTGTGCAGGATGTGTAATGTTGATGAGTGCGCTGCACCGCCGACAGCGCATTTGGGCTGCTTTGCAGCTTGGCAGAGAGGATCGATCTGCGTACACTTGACGAAAGATCGCTTGCATGTTTCCACGATCTTGTATGTCCTTATGTCTATGTCCTTATGTCTCCACAATGACGTGAAGGCACAACGCACACAGAGCGTACGCGTTTTTGCCGGATTGACTTCTACGGAGGGCTTTGTTCATGGCACAACCGTCAACCGACGTTTTCAATTTTTCCACCGTCACCTCTACGCAAGTCGTTCATGCGGGCGAGCAGCGTTTCCGCAGCCACCACAGCTTGACGGTGCCGATCGTGCAGACGGCCGTCTATACCTTTGACGCCACCGCCGACCTCATCAACTACACCGAGGAGCGCCTCTTTTGGAGTGAGCCGGAACGAGAGGAATATGGCCGTTATGGCAATCCGACCGTGCGCGCGCTCGAGGCCAAGATCGCCGAATTGGAAGGCGCGCAGGACGCCATCGTCGTCAGCAGCGGTATGGGCGCAGTGACATCGACGTTGCTGTTGCTGCTGCAACCCGGCCAGCATTTCATCCTCACCGACAATTGCTATCTGAGTACGTTGGAATTTAGCCAAAATTTTTTGAAACGCTACGGAATCGAGTGCACGCTCGTTCCGTTCGGCGACTATGAGGCCATCGAGGCCGCCGTCCGCCCGCAGACGCGGTTGATCTTTTCCGAATCGCCGACCAATCCGTTCCTGCGCTGCCTCGATTTCGAACGCCTGGTCTCGATTGCCCGCCGCCACAGGCTGTTGACGGTGGTGGACTCCACCTTCGCCACGCCGTACAATCTACGCCCTCTCGCCTTTGGCGTAGATTTGGTGATCCACAGCCTGACCAAATATCTGGCCGGCCACAACGATGCCATGGCCGGCGTGGTGGCCGGGCGCTATGATCTGACGACGCCGTTGCGGCAGATGCAAGGCCTGTTCGGCAACATCGCTGCGCCGCAGACCGCCTATCTGATTTTACGCGGGATCAAGACGCTGGCGCTGCGTATGGAGCGTCAGAACGCCAGCGGCCTCGCCGTCGCCCGCTTCCTGGAAGGACACCCCAAAGTGCGTCGCGTCTGGCATCCTTTTCTGGAGAGCCACCCGGATCACGCCGTGGCGCGGGCGACGCTGCGCGGGGGCGGCGGCGTGGTGAGCTTCGAGATCGACGGCGACGTCGAGCGCGCTCATCGCTTCATCGACGCCCTGCGTATCCCGGTGATCGGGCCGAGCTTGGGTGGGGTGGAAAGCATCGTCAGCCCGCTGGCGCTGATGGGCTACGCCAACCTCTCGCCGGAGGAGCGGCTGGCGCTGGGCATTCGCGACGAGCTGGTGCGCCTTTGCATCGGCATTGAAGAGACCGAAGACCTG
>JANWYX010000190.1 GCA_025055055.1 Caldilinea sp.
CCCACCAGGCGTTGGACATCGTCTCCTCGAAGGATTGGCGCGTCATCGGACTGGCCAGCCTGGCGTTGGGTGGAGCGCATCGGCAACTTGCCAACTTCGAGCGCAGTGAAACAGCGCTGCGGAGGGCGATTCAGGCCAGCCGGAACGCAGACGATCGGATGACGGAGACGCTCGCCACTGCGCACCTGGCCTTGATGGCGATACAGTACGGGCGGCTGCGTCTGGCAGCCAGCGTTGCTGCAGAAGCTATCCAACGCCTTACGGAAGTGCATACGGCGCCACCCGTTCTCGGCGCTTTGCACGGCGCACTGGGGCGGGTCTACTACGAATGGAATGACCTGCAGGCGGCGCAAGACCACCTGGAGCAAGGCGTTCGGCTGAGCGCCTTGGCCGGTCACAACGCCTCGAGGATCTATACCCTGTGCGCGCTGGCGCGCCTTTTTCAGGCTGAAGGAAAACTGGAGGAGGCCGACCGTTGTCTGGACGAAGCTACAGCATTGCTGGCGCAAGGGGCGCCAGGCTGGGTCCGACCTGAACTGATCGCTCGTCGGGTTGGCCTGGCGCTGGCGCAAGGAGATGCAGCCACAGCCGAAATGCTCTTGTGGGCCGGCGGCCTCGATCCTGACGCGCCGGTCAACGATCGCACCGAGGCGCTGCATCTGGCCTGGCTGCGACTGTTCCTGGTGCGAGGCGATGCCCAGGCTGCCCACCTTGCGCAACGCATCATCGCCGTCGCCGAGGCAGGCGGCCGCCGGGCTGCGCTGATCCAGGCGCTTCTTCTGACGGCGCAGCTCGAAGCGGATTCGCCATCCCGTGCAGCGGCCCACCTTCAACGCGCGCTGGCGCTGGCTGAGCCGGAAGGCTTTGTGCGCGTTTTCCTGGAGGAAGGCCCAACCCTTGCAGCGTTGTTACAACAGATGGGGCCTCCCCCCTGGCTGGCGCATGTCATACCCGCAGTCGGACATCCTTCTTCACAACAAAAAGCGATGGCCTCGCTCGCTCCGGAAAGGACAGAAGCGCGAGGGGACGACGTCCTATGTGAGCCGTTAAGTGCGCGCGAGATGGCGGTGCTGCGGTTGCTGGCCGAGGGTCTTACCTACGCCGAGATTGCGGAACGGCTGGTCGTTAGCCTCAATACGGTGCGCTTTCACATTAAGGAGATCTACGGAAAGCTGGGGGTGAACCGTCGCGCCCAGGCTGTACAGCAGGCGCAGGAGTTGGGTTTGCTCTAGTCGGCGCAACTACATCTTTTTCACCGGACGGACTACATGGCCATGTAGTCCTTTTTTTATTTAGTCGGACGTACACTGAAGATGAAATCGAGAGGAGCATGACCATGGATGCAAAAACCAACGCCGGCGACAGAAGAGTCTACCGCATTGTCGTCCGGGGCCAGGTGGATGAGGAATTTGTAGCAGCGTACTGCCCGGCGGCAGCCGAGATGACCTGGGATGGCGAGGCCACGTGCCTGTCGAACATCCACACGGATCAGGCCGGGATCGTCGGTTTGGTTCGTCATCTACACAGCTTGGGCTATTTTATCCTGGCTTTAGAAAGCTGACAATTCGTCGGCTACACGGTGTATGTTTCAGTAAGGAGCAAATATGTCTTTTCGAGCCCTAACACGTCGCACTTTCATCAAAGCCGCCGGTGTGACGGCTGCAGGCGTTGTGTTGACCGGTGTCGGCCTGGGCGTCGCAGCCATCCGCACGCCAGCATTCGACTATCCCGAGATTGTTCTAGAAGGAGAGACGCCGATGAAGAAACGTATTCTTGTCGCCTACGCCACCCGCGCCGGCTCCACTGCCGAAATTGCGCAGGCCATTGCAGAAACGCTGACCGCCCGCGGTTACGCCGTAGATGTTCGGCCGGTGAAGGAGAAGCTCAGTTTGGACGGCTACGCAGCTGTCGTGCTGGGCAGCGCTGTTCGCATGGGCGCCTGGCTGCCTGAGGCCGTGAACTTCGTCAAAGCGAACCAGGCTGCGCTTTGTGCGCTGCCCGTGGCGCTCTTCACCGTGCACATGCTCAACACAGGCGACGACGAAGCCAGCCAAACTGCACGCGCCGCCTATGTGAACAGTGTGTTGCCGCTGTTGAACGGGGCCGAGACGGTCTATTTCGAGGGCAAGATGGACTTCAGCCGCCTCTCGTTCCTCGACCGCTTCATTGCCAAGATGGTCGGGGCGGTTGAGAAAGACAATCGGGATTGGGAGCGAATCCATGCCTGGGCAAACACCGTTTGGAGCTAGGATGAATCTCATGAAACACCGGAATGCTTTGCGATGGCTTATCCCGCCGATTTTCATCTTGGCCTTTTTCTCCGCCCTGGCGGGAGTGTGGCCAGGAAACGGCCAGCCCTACCCACTAACCAGCTTTCGCGGTGAGGAGGTGACCGTCAACGCGCGCGGCTTGTACTACTGGGACACAGTGAGCTCGGCTGCGCAGATGCAGGCCAACGACCTGGTGATGCTGACGCTCAGCTTGCCCTTGCTGGCGGTCTCGTTTTGGTTGGCGCAGCGCGGCTCACTGCGCGGACGTCTGCTGCTGGCCGGCGCGCTCGGGTTCATCCTTTACACCTACGCTACCATGTGCTTTGGCGCACACTACAACGCCCTGTTTCTGGTCTACGTCGCCCTGTTCAGCCTGAGTTTGTTCGCTTTCGTGCTGGTGATGATGTCGTTTGACCTGACGTCCTTGCCTGCGCATTTCTCGAAAGAGCCGCCGCGACGCGCCATTGCCGGCCTGCTCTTCTTCATGGCTGGCTTTCTTGCGCTGGCCTGGTCAGGACGCATCCTACCCACGCTGGCGCCCCTCTCTCTAGGGGAAAAAGGCGGGGTGCAGGGCATCCCTGCGCTCGAAAATACGACCAGCATGTTCATCCAGGCGATGGATCTGGCCCTCATCGCACCGCTCTGTGTGCTGGCGGGTGTCTTGCTGCTGCGCCGACAGCCGTGGGGGTGCCTGCTAGCTGCAGTGGGGCTGACCAAATTTTTGATCATGGGCGTGGCGGTCAGCCTGATGGGCCTGAACATGGCGCGCGTCGGCGCTGCAGTGAGCCCGGTGGAGTTGGCCGTTTTCCCGATTATCACGCTGCTGAATCTGTTCCTGGCGGTCGGGCTGCTCAGGAACGTCCAGCCCCAGAAACTGGTCATCTGACCATAGCCCGACCATCTGAGCAACGGGGTAAATTGTTCACCCGCTGTATTATGCTGACGCGCAGGGCCGGCATGGCACATTGTTCAACGCCGAGAATGGAGTCGAAAGGGCGCCCATGGACAAGCATATTCTGAGTATCGGTGTCGGCGTTGCTGGCCTGGCTGTAGCGCATTTACGGTCGACGGCAGTATGATGAGGAGCAGCGCCAGGTGTCGGGCATCGTCCAAGAGCATCTGCAACGATGGCACCCCGGCGTCACCGCCGGCGTCGAAGTGGTCGATGGGGCTACGCCACTCGGCTATGAGCGCTACACCGACAACCGGATGGGTCTCACCTGTGGCCGGCTGATGATCAGGAAGACAATGCCAATGTGCTCGCGGTGTGCCCAAAACGCTGCCCGGCCTGAGGAACTTCTACATGGCAGGACAATGGGTAAAGCCGGGCGGCGGCATCCTGCTGGCGGCGTCGTCGGGAAAAAATATCATCCAGTTGATCTGTGCAGCGGATGACAAAGCGTTCACAAACTCGACGCCTTGAGCCTTTTGCCGACGTTCCTTCATGACGCTCGTCGCCAATGGGTTTCATGGCCGTCGCTCTGTTCTTTGAGGCGCAGCTGACGTCCGGCGGCGGCTGGCACCCGCACGAAAACAAATGGGAGCTGCGCTTTCTCTATCGGGTGGCGTCCGTATTTAAGCATTGGCCGAAAACCTATCTCTGGACAGGCAAGCTGGACCTGACCGACCCAGAGCAGGCCACAATGCAATCGGCCTGGCGGCGAACCGAATAGCGAGAGCCGTCATCTCATCGCCGATACTGGAGCGCCTCCGGATTCAGACAATTGGGCGGCAGCCTGCCTTTCAACCCGGCCAGCAAATTGTCGGCGGCCATCTCGGCCATGCGGCTGCGCGTCTCGAAACTGGCGCTGGCGATGTGCGGCACAATCAGCGCATTGTCGAGTGTATAAAGAGGATGGTCGGCGGGCAGAGGCTCCGGGTCGGTGACGTCGAGCCCGGCGGCGAAAATCCGCTTCGCTTTCAGTGCTTCGTAGAGCGCCATCGTGTCGACGACCGGCCCGCGCGCCGTGTTGACGAGCACGGCATTCGGCTTCATCAACTGCAGCGCAGCGGTGTCGATATAGTGACGCGTTTCCGGCGTCAACGGCACGTGCAGCGAGATAAAATCGGACTGAGAAAGCAGCTCCTCCTTGCTGACCGGGATGGCGCCCACTTCTTTTTCCGCCGCTTCGTTGCGCGTGGCGTCGTGATACAGAATGCGCATGCCAAAGCCACGTGCTCGCCGCGCTACCGCCATTCCGATACGCCCCATACCGGCGATGCCTAATGTTGCGCCATACACGTCTTGACCCAACAGAAGCATTGGCCCCCAGGTGCGCCAACGGCCGTTTTTGGCATAGTCGCGACCTTCGACAATGCGTCGGGCACAGGCCATCAGCAGCGCAAAGGCGAAATCTGCGGTGGTTTCGGTCAGCACGCCCGGCGTGTTGGTCATCAAGACGCCGCGCTGCGTGGCGGCGGGCACGTCGAAATTGTCGAAACCGACGGCGAAATTGGCCACAACCTTCAGCCTGGGCGCAGCATCCAACAGCTCAGCGTCGATGCGATCGGTGAGCAAGGTCAAGAGTCCATCCGCCTGTTGCGCCCACTCCAGCAACACCTTGCGAGGGGGCGGCAGTTCATCTTGCCAGATGGTGGCGTCGGTCTGTTCCATCACCTTGCGCAGCCCTCGTTCAGGGATGATGCGCGTCACGAACACTCGCGGCTTGCTCATAGGACGGCTCCTTTAACTGGCGCTGTTGATCCAATCGCGTAATCGAGTCAATCCTTCACGAATATCAGATACATCGATCCCGGAGTAGGCGAAACGGATATAGTGCTCTCTCTCGCCTGGGATCGGGCGGCCAAAGTGCAGGCGCGTGCAGAAGGAGACGCCCGTGTTTTTCAAAGCGGCGTCGGCGAATTCGCTCACGCTCTTAAAGCCCAGACGTTCCATGACGCCCGTGACGTTTGGAAAGAGATAGAAGGTCGATTCCGGCTTGTACACCTTCACGCCTTCGATCTGACGGAGCAGATCCACAGTGACATCGCGCCGCTCGCGCAGAATCTCGACGTTGGCGCGCGCTGCGGACTGGTCGCCGCACAGCGCCTCGACGCCCGCCCATTGTACGAAGTGGGTTGTGCAAGATTCGTCATTGGTGTTGAGTCGCACGATCGCCTGAATCACCTCTTTGGGGCCGATGGCTGCACCCAATCGCCAGCCGGTCATGGCATATTTTTTCGAGAAGGTGTACAAAATCACCGTGCGCTCCTGCATCCCCGGCAGACTGGCGATGCTGGTTGTTTGGCCGGAGTAACGCACGTCGAAGTACGCCTCGTCAGAGAGCACCCAGAGGTCGTGCTTGATGGCCAGCTCGGCCACCCGCTCCATCTCCGCGGGCGAAGACTCGGTCCCCAACGGGTTCTGGCAGTTGTTGTAGATCAGGATGCGCGTGCGAGGCGTGATCAACGACTCCAGATAGTCGAGGTCCATCTGAAAACCGGTGGGCGTTTCGACGTATCGATACGGCAGTCCGACGCCGCCGTAATAGTCGATCTGAGACTCGTAGATGGGGTAGCCGGGATTGGGATAGAGCACTTCATCGCCCGGCTCCATCACTGCCTGGATGAATTTCGTGACGACCGGCTTGCCTCCTGGCTGCACGGCGACGTTCTCAGGCGCGTAGCGGAGGCCGCGCTCGCCACCTGCCACCTCGGCCAGCGCCTGACGCAACGCAGGGATGCCGGCCGCCGGCGCGTAGCCTGTCTTACCCTCAGTGATCGCCTTGTTCTGCGCCGCCACGATGTTGGCCGGCGTTGGGATGTTAATGTCGCCCAGATGAAAAGGATAGACCTTATGCCCCTGCGCCTTCCAGGCCGCAGCCGCTTCAGAAACGGCGAAGGCAGTTTCTGTACCGAGATTCCTCAATCTGTTGGCTAGTCTCATGGTCGATACACCTCCTGCTTATCTCAAACAGAAACACTGAGCCGGCCGCGCCTTATGCTTGCGCCATTGTATCTTTTCGGGGAATTTTTGTCACCTTAGTCTTATGATTTTCGTCAGCGCGGGGCGGGCACGCTTCCGATGATGCGCCGCATCACGGCGTCGGCGTCCAATCCTTCGATCTCCGCCTCAGGGCGCAGGATGATGCGATGACGATAAACGGGCAGAAGCACTGCTTTGACGTCATCCGGCGTCACGTAGGTGCGGCCATGCAGTGCTGCGTGTGTCTTGGCTGTGAGCAGGGTGG
Organism: Caldilinea sp.; assembly: GCA_025055055.1. Taxonomy (GTDB): domain Bacteria; phylum Chloroflexota; class Anaerolineae; order Caldilineales; family Caldilineaceae; genus Caldilinea. The sequence continues at coordinate 6,461 of JANWYX010000190.1, forward strand.
CGATGGCGGCGCGCGGGCTGCCGCCCAAAATCAGGTCGGGGCTACGTCGCGTGGCATTGGCGAGGCGGGTGACGTACGCAAAGATGCCCTCTTCGACGGTGACCGCCTGAATAGCGCTGCGAATCGCCGGCAGGTCGGCGGGCGTGAGCACCGGCGTCACGCCGCTGCGTTCGAGATGGTGCGCATCAAAGCCCATATGGTATCTGCGCAAAATCTCCTGTTCATGCGCCTCGTCTGGATAGCCGACCACTACCTTGAAGAGGAAACGATCCAATTGCGCCTCCGGTAAAGCATAAGTGCCTTCGTATTCGACCGGGTTCTGAGTAGCAAGCACCATGAATGGGTCGTCGAGCGGATGGCGCGCGCCGTCGATGCTCACCTGGCGTTCTTCCATCGCCTCGAGTAGGGCAGACTGCGTCTTGGCCGGCGCGCGGTTAATTTCATCGGCGAGGACGATGTTGGTGAAGATCGGTCCTTTGCGCAGATAGAACTCGCCGCGCGCCAGGTCGAAGACCTGCGTCCCTACGACGTCGCTCGGCATCAGGTCGGAGGTGAATTGGATGCGGGCGAAGCCAACGTCGATCAGCCGCGCCAGAGTTTTGGCGATCAACGTCTTGGCCACGCCGGGTACGCCTTCCAACAGCACGTGGCCGCCGGCCAGAAAGGCGGTCACCACTTGAAGGAAGACTTCCTCCTGGCCGACGATAACTTTGGCGGCTTCTATGCGCAGGCGTTCATAAAGATCAAACAGATTCGTCATGAAAGACTCCGGCCGCTTCACATGTTATGTATTTTTGTATTTTGTGGGAGAGCGTGGCGGCGCATCAACCACACAGCATGGCTCACATTATCGAATCGATTCTAGCAGCGTATCGATGTCGCCCGCCAGCTCGACCAACTCGCGTTCGTCGGGATGTTCGGAAAACTTGCGCAACATAGTGCGAACTGCATTGAGCTGCGCCTCGCTCATGGACGGCGACGCGCTCACAAGCGCCTCCAGAAAGTCCTCATCGGGCAGGTCGGCGTGGACGCCGAGTCGCCGAGCAAGGCCCACCTTCAAGCGATGGGCGTGGTGTTGCGCCAGGGCTGCATGGACATGGGCGCGGCGATACAGGTTCGCCATGGCACGCACATGTTCAGCCGCCTCACGCCTCCGTATCTCTTCCGCCGACGCCACCGGCGGACCCAGCCGGCGCCCGCTCAGCGCCCAAAAAACGCCGGTGATCACCAGCCCAAAGAGCGTCGCCCAGCCGGTGGGGGTGCGGTAGAGCCAGTCCTGTAGCGTCGCAATGCGTTCGCCGAAGCGGCTGAACCCGAACAGATGGTAGCTATCGAAGACGACGACGCTGCCCTCTGGCGTTGTACGCAGCAGAGCGGGCGTCAGCTCACCGTGCGCAAACTCGCGTAGAGCGCCATTGGAGAAATCGACGCCCGGTGCAAAATGCCAGACCACGCCCTCGCCCAGCGGTTGCGCGGCGACGACTATCTTCAGGTCATCGATCGACGCGGTGTCCTCAGACGCGCCGATCAGCGCCAACACCGGCGTCGCCTGAGGCGCCTCGCTCAGGTCGAGCGTCTGAATCGGCGACCACCAATTGCGTAAATACACGGAGCGACCCTCCGGCAGCAAGGGTAGAAGCTGAACCATTCGACGTTCATAGCGCAGTTCAGGGTTGAGGGCAACGCCAAACGCTTCCACCAAGGCGCGGTCATCCTCACCGGGGCCGATCAGGGCCAACGTCCCGCCTTCTTGCACCCAACGGCGCAGACGGTCGGCCTCCTCCGCCGTGTAGGTGAGCTGATTCGGATACACAAACATGAGTCGCGCTTTGTCCGGAATGGTGAAGCGCAGTCCGTCGTTGCGCCGCACATCGTAGCCGAGCGCCTCCAGCCACAGACGCAGCGCCAGTAGACCCTCCGGATGCGCGGCGTCCAGGTCATAGGGAACCGGCTCGGGAGGCGGCGTCGTCATCAACGCAACCAGAATCATCAGCACAAAGATCGCCGCAATCGCCGGCGGGGTCGTCCACGCCCGTCCCTGTCGGAAAATTGCGGAAAAACGCCCACGCATGGAGAGGACCTGCTCGTTCATGAGGGCGCCTCCCTTTGCTGAGCGTCGCCTGTTTGCGCCAGCGTCTCTAATTCATGAACGACACGCTGATAGCGCTGAAAGGCGGCGAAGTCCGGCTCGCGCAGGCCATACCAGACCTCGTCGAAGACCGCCACGACCTCGCCCAACGGCGCGCGGATGGGGTGGTGAGCCGGTGTGCGCGTCAGCAGCTCGCGATTGGTGAGGCTGGGGTCGCGGGGGACGAGACGCCGCTCCTGAAGCGTCAGCAGTGCGGCCAGATAGAGATAGCGCACGGCCGTGCGATAGGCGCCTTGCTCTGCGGAGCGCACCGCCGCCTGTCGCGCCGCCGCGGGTGTGGCGGGGAGGGCGTCGGTTTCCTGCGGCGCGCGGCCGACGTCTCCGACAAAGGCGCGCACCATCGTTTGGAGCCAGCGCGCCAGCAGAAGAACTAACACAGCGCCGCCCAAGACAACGACGATCCATCCTGCAACCTGCGCTGCACTCCTCCCCAATGGCCCGGGTGCTGCGCCGGCCGGCGCACGTGCGAAGAGTCGTTCGAACAGCTCGGCCAGCCAGCGTCGCAGTGGCTCGAGCCAGGAGAGGCGCTGTTGAAATGCCGGTGCGGCAAAGACGCGCTCCAACGCCGCCAGCCGCTCTGCAGTGCGGTCGTTGCCGGCAGCGTCGAGCTGAGCGATGACAAGACGCAGCCGCTGTCGAGCGGCCTCTACAGTGGTTGGCGTCTCTCCGCCGTCCAGGGGAGAGGAGACGGACAAAATCTCGCCATTCTTCAAAGAGACGCGTGTGATAGCGGCCAGCCGCTGCTGCGCTTCCTCGAAAGCGGGCGGCTCTCGTTGCAGCAGCGCATAGGCTTCTTCCAGCGCCCGGCGATAGGCGGCCGGCGATGCCGGCGGCGGCAGTTCCTCTTGCGCTTGCGCTGACGCCGCCAGAAATCCAAACAACAAAAGCGTCAGCCGGAGCGCGTCCACAATTCGTCGGCTCATGGCGAAGGCAGGGTGCGAGGACGTACGGCGGCCTCCAACGCCTGGATGCGCAGCTCAAGGTCGAAGTTTTCCTTGCGCACGCGCAGATCGTAGTAGACGAGCGTCAGCGTCAGAGCCAGGAAGGGGTGCCACAGGATGCTGACCAGATAGCCGAGGCCGGTCAGCGCGCCGTTGAGCAGGCCGAACATCTGTGGGGTCATCACGGCGAAAGCGGCGAATTGCACCAGCGTAAGCGGCAGAGTCAGCACGACGCTGTTGAGGATGAACAGCAAAATCAACAGGCCAAAGAGTCGCCAGAATCCGTCCTCCGTCAACCACCAGCTTCGGCTCAACGCGGCGGTCGGTCCGCGCCGCTCCGCCACGATGACGACCGGCGCAACCAGCCAGCGTGTGGTCAGATAGGCAAATGGGAGCAACAGCAAAAACATCAGGCCAAAGACCAGCACCAGGAGCAGAACGGTGGCGCCGACAGCAGCTACTCCGCTGCTGTCGACCGCCGTCGCCAGCGCGACGATCACGCCTGCGAAAATAAAAGCGAGGATGAAAAAGACTAGATAGACGACGAGGAGCACGCCCAAGGCGATCAACCCCACCAACAGCGACATGCCGACAAATGGCCAGAAGCGGCTCAGGCCGACGCGCACGCTGGCGCCGATGGAAAGCTCGCGCCCCATGGCGTTGGCGTCCGCCTGCGCCAGCAAGGAGAGAAAGGCCAACGCGCCCAGGATCAATCCGAGGAAGCTCACCGTCAGCGAGAGCACAATCGTGGCGCCGCTGGCCTGCAAGACCGTCCATTCGTCGAACGTGGCCGGCTGCTCGACGGCGCCCAAGAGCAGGTTGAAGTAGCTGTTGGCCACCACGCCTATCAACAACGCCGAGACAACGGCCAGCGGCACGAAAAAGAGCGTAGCCGTCAGCACCAGCTTTCCAAAGTACGCCCGATAAAGTCGAAATGCCCGGTCAAGAAGCTGGCCAAGGCTCATCGGCGCGGAAAAAGGGATCGCCTCCATTGTAGCCTTCCCTATTGCAGTTGAGACAATGACCGGAGCGTCGATTTACGTTGCCACTGGAGATGCCGCTTAAGAATTTGCCGTAAAACATCGAATGCAGCTCTTCGCTGCAATTTATCACGGACGTGTTGATTCTGATAATTGTGTAGGCAGTTGCAACACCTCTGTGCGCTCCGGATGCATATCGTGGGGATGAAGGATTCCCAGATGCGGGCGAGCGCACAAACAGCCGACGTACAGCAACTTCGGCAACTCTTTGTCGGTGCCTCGTATGGTTGTTTCGTAGAATGCAGATTATCACACTCGATGAAACCAAACAAGAAGGGCATAACAAAAGCCGAACAGAGAATGTCGCTTCTCTGTCGGACTCAGACCGCAGAAATTACAGCTGAATATTTGCATCTAATTCCATGCCCCGGCGCAGATGTCGATGAAATGCGTGCCGGGCGCCTCCACTTCTATAGCTTTACAGTTGAAAACCGAGCGATCACGGCTGACAATCTTCCGGGAAGCTGCAAGCCTCCCGGAAGATGCTCGCTCTTCTTCACCCTACTGCCCCACTGCGTCGAATCGCTTGTTCACATCAACTCGATCACCGTGTCATAAGGGTCGCGCAGCTCGGGCGGAATGTAGATGGTGGTGCGATCCGATGCTGCAGAAACGAAGAAGTTGGTCCCTTCGCGTTCCATCTCCAGCTCCTGACCGGAGGCGACGTGTCTAGCCTTCTGCACGTGCGCAGGTACGCCGGAGAGGATGACGCAGTCGCTCACGTAATCGAGCACATGCACGAAGTGATGACCATCGCGCACGGTGCTCACACTCTCGCGCGTCGCCGGGATGACGCCGGCTCGCGTGCGATAGACGCTCTCGCCGTTGCGCGCCAGCCAGCGCCCCACCTCGCGCAGCCGCTCCTGATGCAGCGGCGGAATCTCTCCCTCCGGCGTAGGGCCGACGTTAAGCAGCAGGTTGCCGCCCACGCTGGCCGATTTGACCAGCACATGCACCAGCCGCCGCGCGGACTTGGTGTTGCGGTCGTTGCGGCTCCAGCCCCAGTGGTCGTTGATGGTCATGCAGACCTGGATGGGCAGGCCATAGATGGTGGTCTCATTGAAGCCGGTCGTGTTCTCGCCGGGCAAGTCCTGCTCGAAGCCCTGGATGTCTTCGCCGGGCAGCGGCTTGGCGTGGCGGTTGTTTTCGATCACAGCGTCGGGCTGCAGTTCGTGGATCATGTCGTAGAGTTTTTCGTACTCAAAGGAGCCGCCGGGCA
>JANWYX010000255.1 GCA_025055055.1 Caldilinea sp.
CACGCAGTTGAGCCGCGCACAAATCTCATACATCGCGTCATATTCCCAGCCCACGGCGTGGCCGGTCTTGGGGTCGATCAGCTGCAGCGGCGTGTAGTCGTTCGCCACGGCGGCGCGGATGACGCGTCCCCCCAGGTCCGGCAGACGGTCGTAGATGTCTTCGCCGTTAGGATCGGTCAGGTAGAACCACTTGGTGTTGAGGTGGTCGATGAAGCCGTCCTGGAGCATGGTTTCGATGGCGGCGTCGATGGGTGCAACGAGGTCAGAGCCTTTGGGGTAGATGAAGCCGAACTCCTCGGACTTGATGGCGTCGCCCACGATCTTGAGCTTCTCCGGGTTGGCGCCGATGTAGCCGCGCCCGCTGGCAGCATCCACCAGCACCATGTCCACGTCTCCGGCGATGAGGGCCTGCACCGATGCACCGAAGGTTTCGAAGAGCTTGATGCGCGGGTTGGCCTCGTCACCGTCCAGAATGTCGTAGACGGCCGTGTAAAAGCCCGTCGTCCCGGGCTGGGCGCCGATCAATAGGTCGGGGTTGGCTGCAAACTCTTCCGGCGTCGTGAAGCGATCCTCCTCCACGCGCACCAACATAAACTGCTGCGACGTCATGTACGGTCGACTGAAGTCCACCTGCTGCGCCCGCTCCGCCGTGATCGTGATGCCGTCCATGCCAATGTCAAACTGCCCGGCGCTGATCGCCGCAATCATCGCATCCCACGAGACGTTGTTCCACTCCACCACGCAGTTGAGCCGCGCACAAATCTCATGCATCGCATCATATTCCCAGCCCACGGCCTTTCCCGTCGCCGGGTCGATGTACTGTAGCGGCGTGTAGTCGTTCGCCACGGCGGCGCGGATGACGCGTCCCCCCAGGTCCGGCAGATCATAGACAACGTTGGGACGCGTTGCGGGTGCGGCCGGTGCAGCGGGCGCTTCAGACGGCGCGGTTGCGACGCCTACCGTTGGCGCAGGCGCCGGAACGCAGGCGCTCAAAGCCAACGTCCATAACAGGAAGAACGCTAACCAGAGAGAAGTTCGTTGCGCTTTGATCATGTCAGGTCTCCTTGAGATGGTTCTTACCTTGAATTTTTAAGTCGCATGTATTGTGGGGTAACTATAGCACATTCCATCTGGCCGATCCATCGCCTTACGAGTGGGGTTGCATCTTTTGTATTACGAGGGCGGTGAACAAACGTCAATCAGAAGCCGAATTCGTGGCTCTGAATTGAGGCATTAGGCAGCAGAGCGGGTTCAGGCATCCGCCTTAACACCCTCTTCCTGCAACAGAGCCAACAGCCTCGCCTCCAGCAAATTATATCCGGTTGCGCGAATCTCCAGCGGCAATTCCAGATAGGAGGCGGCGGCTTTCGCCTCTTCGATCAACGCCGGGTCGGGCTTCTGCACGAAGTAGACCAGCCGCTTGTAGTTGCCAAAATAATCCTGCTTGAGCTGCGGAAAGCGATCCAGCCCCATGCTCTTGAGGATCAGCGTGCGGAAGTGGCGCACCATAAAGTCGGTGAGAAAGTAGGTGCCTGGCTCCTCATCCATCAACTGCTGGAAAAGGCCGCCGCCATACCACTCGTAGCAGTGTGGCCCGGCGATGCGCTCCACACCGAGTCGGTCGAGCGTCTTGTCGAGCGCGCCGCCCGTGCCGCAGTCGCCGTACACGACGATGAGACGGTCATAGCGCCTGCGCAGCTCAAGGATGCGCTTTTCCACCGCAGGCGCAATGCGCGCAGGAAGCATGTGGAACGTGGCGGGAACCGCCGCCACGTCCACCTGCCAACGATGGCGTTCTTTGAGCGCCAGAATTTCCCGCGCCAGCGCACCGCAGATGATAAGACAGGTACTCACCCTCTTCGTATCCTTCGCTCGCGCCGGGCTCCGACGCCCGCAGCCTCACCTTCTGGCCGCGGCTCACGGTTGGCCATAATCCAGTTCAGGCAGTTCTCGTCGTTGCCGGTCAGCACATCGGCGGCTTTGACGGCGATGCGGATGTGCTCCTCCAGCGGATTGGTGATGGCGGAGGTCAGCCCGGCGCCGATCGCCATCGCCAGAAAAGTGGCGTTGAGCGGGCCGCGGTTGGGTAGGCCAAAGGAGATGTTGCTGGCGCCGCAGCAGGTGTTGACCTTCAGCTCGTCACGGCAGCGGCGCACGATCTCAAACACCTGGCGGCCCGCATAGCGCATGGCGCCGATCGGCATGACCAGCGGGTCGATCAACACATCCTCGCGCGGGATGCCGTGATCCTGCGCGCGTTCGATGATCTTTTTCGCCACGGCCAGGCGCACCTCCGGATTTTCCGAGATACCCGTTTCGTCGTTGGAGATGCCGATCACCGCCGCGCCATATTTTTTCACCAGCGGCAGCACGGCCTCCAGCCGCTCCTCTTCCCCCGTGACGGAATTCACCAGCGCCTTGCCCTGGTAGACGGCCAGCCCGGCCTCCAGCGCCTTGACGATCGAAGAGTCGATCGCCAGCGGCACATCGACGACCGACTGCACCAGCTTGATCGCCTCGGCCAGGATCGCCGGCTCATCGGCCAGGGGAATGCCGGCGTTCACGTCGAGCATATGCGCGCCGGCCTCCACCTGCGCCAGCGCGTCGCCGATCACGCGCGAAAAGTCGCCGGCCGCCATCTCCGCCGCCAGCTTTTTGCGGCCGGTTGGATTGATACGTTCGCCGATGATGACGAAGGGCAAATCCGGCCCGATGCGCACCTCCTTGGTGCGAGAACTAACCACTGTTTCCACACAGAACTCCTTCTGTCGCCATTCGGTGATCGGTGTGAGACCGATCATAAGATCGTTCTAAAAATCTATTCAACGCAAAGCCGCACCGGCGCAAAGAAAAGCAAGAGCAGGCCCTGCAGCAAAGGCAGGTTCTCTGGTCGTCGTCCGCTTGCCGACCCAGAAAACGCTGCAGTGAAATTAAACCACAGATCGGTAAAAATTACGGATTGGGAATGCGATGTGAGGGGCGATGACGCCTGCGCAGCGGGGGCGGTGGCGCATCGCTGCGGAAGGGACGGGGCAAGAGGCCGGCCTCCTCCACGATCTCGGCAACCAGCTCTTCCTGGCGGTAAGCCATGATATGAACGCCCGCCACCCCTTCCATCTCGCGCACCTGTTGGATGATCTCGATGCAGATGCGCTTGCCTTCTGCGCGCTGCTGCGACTTCGGCACGCCTTTAAGCCGCTCGATGACCGCGTCCGGAATGTAGACGCCCGGCACCCGCGTACGCATGAACTCCGCCGCCCCAACCGAACGCAGCGGCCCTACGCCGACCAAAATGTAACATCTTTCGTGCAGGCCCAGGTCGCGCACGCGTTGCATAAAGATGCGGAGGCGAGACGCATCGAAGCAGAACTGCGTCTGGATGAATTCGGCGCCGGCCGCCACTTTTTTGGCGAGCCGATGGGGACGCCAGTCGAAAGGCGGCGCAAATGGGTTTTCCACCGCACCGAGGAAGAATTGCGGAGGCGTCGTCAGTTTGCGGCCGCTCAAGAATACGCCGTGATCGCGCATGATGCGCGCCGTATGGAGCAGTTGAATACTGTCGAGGTCGAAGACGCGTTTGGCCTCCGGCTGGTCGCCGACCGTCACATCGTCGCCTGTAATACAGAGTACGTTGCGCACGCCCATCGCCGCTGCGCCGAGCAGGTCGCCCTGAATGGCAATGCGGTTGCGGTCGCGACAGGAGACCTGATAGACCGGCTCGTAACCGGCGCGCGTGAGCAGCGCGCAGATCGCCACACTCGACATGTGACAGTTGGCGCCCGACGCATCGACCGCGTTGATGCCGTCGCAGACGCCGGAAAGTACCAACGCCGCGTCGTACACCTCCTGCGGATCGGCGGAATCGGGTGGGTTGAGCTCGGCGGTCACGGCGAATCGGCCGGAGCGCAACACCCGCTCCAACCTACTGCGAGGGTCACGCTCCGCCTGGCTGCGGCTTCGCCCCTCCTCAAGATGGATGTCCGGCTGTTGAGCGTTGCGGGTGATCTCTGGCATGGGAAACAGGAGAAGGTTGGGCAACATGTATATCTTCAATCGGAATCCAACCGGCGGGCGCGCGTTTGTCTACGCCCGTCAGCATGTTGATCCAAGCCGAGGTGTCCTCGAGTTGGCGATTCACCGGCGGCTGAATCTGATGCATCTCGTGGCCGTAAATCGGCATCTGGAGCGAGTTTTCATAGGCTGCAACCCAGACGCAGCGCATCTCCGGCTTGACCTCGCAGTGACCATTGGTGCGTACGCCGCCGCAGGGTCCGTTGCGCAGGTTCTTCGGACACACCATCGGGCACGACATGCCGGTCGAGTGCAGGATGCACTGCCCACAGTGGCGACAGCCGAAGAGCCGCTCCTTGGCGAAGTCCTCGACCGGCTTGATCACCCGCTCGACGCGGCGATAGCCGATTCGCTCAAGCCACGGATTGAGCGCCCGGGCGGTGCGTTCGGTGATCTGATAGGCTTTTTCGAGCAGAGCCGGACGCTTGAAAAGAGACATGACTAGTTTTCGGAACTCAATCGATGCTTTAATTTGTTACGATTTGAAGCCGGCCCTGCGTCGCTGCCGCCGGCGAAGCTTCAAAAATCAATGCAATGCTTCCATTTGCAGCGCTCTGCCCTGTTGCAGTCCCGTTCGCAGTGAAGCGCCATCCCGAAGAGGGAGACGCTACCAACGGAAAGAAGTTATCTCCGCACGCGGCGCTCGCGGACGCGACCTGATGACTCCGACGCAGCGGGCGTCATGGGCGGGGGTGCGTCCGGCGCCGGAATGACGCCATCGAGCACCTGGCGCATCATGCGAATATGCGCCGGCCCGCTGCCGCAACATCCACCGATCAGCGAAACGCCGTTGCGGCGCACGCGGTCGGCGTAGGCGGCCATCACCTCCGGCGTGCCGTCGTAGATCAGCTTCTCGCCTTCATAGCGCGGCATGCCCGCGTTGGCCTTGGCGATCAAAATCATCTGCGGCGCTGCGGCGCGCATTTCCGCCAGCGCGGCCTCGGTGTCGATCAGGTTATTGCCGCAGTTGGCGCCAATCGCAGTCAAGCCGAGCCCGGCCAGCTCCTGCGCCATCTGTGCGCCGGTGACGCCCATCATCGTGCGCCCGCGCGTGTCGTAGCTCATGGTAACGCAGATGGGAATCTCCGCGTTGACGGAGCGCGCGCCCTCGATGGCCGCCTTCACTTCGTTGAGATCGCTCATCGTCTCGATCCAGAGTAGATCGACGCCGCCTTCGATCAGCCCGCGCGCCTGCTCGGCGAAGGCGTCCCGACATTCTTCGTAGCTCATGCTCCCCATCGGGATCAACAGCTCGCCGGTCGGCCCCATGGAGCCGGCGACCAGCACGGGGCGACCTGCAGCGTCGGCCACGGCGCGCGCGTTGCGTGCGGCGGCGCGGTTCAGCTCTACGACGCGATCCTGCAAATTGTGCAGCTTCAGACGATAGCGCGTGCCGCCGAACGAGTTGGTCAAGATGATATCCGAGCCGGCCTCGACGTAGGCACGGTGCACGTCCTGCACACGATCGGGATGGCTCACGTTCCACTCCTCGGGGCAGCCGCCGGAGACCAGGCCGCGCTTGAAGAGCTCGGTGCCCATGGCGCCGTCGAGCAGTAAAACAGATCGTTTTTGGAGTAAGTCGAGCAATTTGTTCATGGGTCTCCTAAAAAGGTTGGGGCTTTCCCTGCATTTTGCCAGAAAACGTCGATTCTCTCAACCGACTCAAAATGAGCAGCCGGTGCGCTCATCCGTTGTTGCGTCGCTGCTCGCGCAGCGCCTGCGCCGTGGCACGCCAATCGATCTCGACGTACTGCGCCTCCAGCTCTGCGGCCAAGGCTGCAGCGACCTCTTCGGGGCTGCCCTCGCGCTCCTGCGGCTCGCTCCAGCGATATTGCTCCGTGTAGGCGTCGGAGCCGGTCAAGCCGGCAGCCATTGCCGCCGCGTCCACGGCCTCGGCGAAACGTTCGGAGAGCGGGGTCGAGCAGCGACTGCGCCCCACCCACGCCTTGACCTGCACAGGAATGTCAGACCAATACAGAATTTGATAGGATGCCATCGTTGTGCGTTCCTCCGATTTTGTGCGTTCTGATATGTCGATGCGACCTTTTTCAAGCGTTTCGCAGCCGCGCCGCTAGCGCCTCGGCGGGATGCAAGGCCCGTCGTCCGGTTGCGCTCAAGATCTGCTGACGACAACTGACGCCTGCCGCAACGATGACGGTCGTCGGCGCAGCCGCACGCACGGCGGGCAGCAGCCCATGCTCGGCCATTTTGAGCGAAATAGCGACATGCTCGCTTTCGTAGCCAAAGGCGCCCGCCATACCGCAACAAGTGCTGTCGATCTCCTGCACCTGGTATCCGGCCGCAGAGAGCGCCTGCACCGCCGGTCTTGTCCCTGTCAGCGCCTTCTGATGGCAGTGGCCGTGCAGCAGCGCCGCCTGTGGCTCTCCCCCAAAGGGTGAAGGGAAGCCCTGCGCCAGCCGCTCGGCGACGAATTGCTCGAAGGTCAGACAGGCCGCTGCGACGACCGGCAATCGCTCATCGTCGGGCAGCAGCGCAGCGTAATCATCGACCACCGCCGACCAATCGCTCGGCTCCAGGAAGAGGAGTGGACGGCCCGCCGCAGCATGTGGATGCAACACCTCGACGGCGCGCCGCGCGCGTTTGCGCGCCAGGTCAATCATCCCTTTCGAGAGCGCCGGCCGGCCTGCGTCGGTGATCGGCGCAACTTCCACCGCGCAGCCCAGCGCCTCCAGCACTGCGACCGCCGCCTCCGCCACATGGGGATAGGTATAGGCGTTGTAGGTGTCCACAAACAGAAGCAGACTACTCTGCGTTTCGGCGGTGAACTCCTCATTGCGTTCATTCGGCGAGACGATCTTCGACTGCGCCGTGGCTTTGAATCGACTCGCCGTAAACGGATGACGGCTAAAACGCGGCAGTGAGCGCTCTTTGCTGACGCCAAGCCAGCGATCCAGCAGCGTTTTGGTCACCCTCAGAGAAAGCGCCCAATTCGCCATCGGCGCGCGCCAGCCGGAAGCCAGTCGGCTCAATGCATCGATGTGGGCGAAAAGGTAGTCGCGCTTGCGCCGTGGATGATGGGCGTAGTATTGCGCCAGAAACTCCGTCTTGATGCGCGCCATGTCCACCGAAGAGGGGCATTCGGATTTGCACGCCTTGCACGCCACGCAGAGATCCATCGCTGCATACATGCGTGGGCCGGTCAGCTCCGCGGCGGGCAGGCGGCCCGATAGCGCCGCGCGCAGCAGGTTGGCGCGGCCGCGCGTGCTGTGCTCCTCCTCGCGCGTGGCCATGAAGCTGGGACACATGGCGCCGGTGGTGAGTTTGCGACAGACGCCTGCGCCGTTGCACATCTCAATTTCCATTGCAAAGCCGGTCTGCCAATGCAGCGCTGTCTGCACCGAAATCGTGTGATACTCCGGCCCGTAGCGCAGATGCCGGTCGATCGGCGGGCCATCGACGATGTTGCCCGGGTTAAAGAGATTCTGCGGATCGAAGATTGCCTTGACCTCTTTGAACAGGGCGTAAAGCTCCGGTCCATAGAAGCGTTCGGCCAGCCAGCTGCGCACGCGGCCGTCGCCATGTTCGCTGGAAAGCGCGCCGCCGTACTCTCCCAGCAGGTCGGCCACGAAGAGGCTGATGGCGCGCATTTTGTCGATCTCCGGCCGCAACTTGAGGTTGATGAGAGGTCGGATATGTAAACACCCTGCCGAGGCGTGTGCATAATAGGTCATCTGCGTGCCCAACTCTCGGCAGAACGCCTCGATCTTTGGGATGTAATCGGCAAGGTGCTGCGGCGGCACCGCCGTATCTTCGATGAAGGGGATGGGTTTCCAGTCGCTGCGCATGCTCATCAACAGGCCCAGCCCGATCTTGCGCACCGCCCAGACGTTGGCCTGGAGTTTCGGGTCGAACAGGGGGGTGATGGGGAGATGGCGGAAGCGGTCGGTCAGCGTCTGGACCCGTGCGCGCAATTCGGCTTCGCTCTCGCCCTGGTATTCCACCGCC
>JANWYX010000296.1 GCA_025055055.1 Caldilinea sp.
AAGCGGCCGTGCATCTCGATCAACAGCTCGACCTCCGGCCCGACTGCGTCCCGCACCGCCTCTACGAGGGCGATGCTCTTGAGTTTTTCGCTGCGCTCCATCTCGTAGTAGCCGGCGCCGAAGGGGTCGAATTTGAGGGCGCGATAGCCCTTCGCCACGGCGCGTCTCGCCGCTGCGGCGAACTCCTCCGGCGTGCGCTCCACCGTGTACCAGCCGTTGGCGTAGGTCTTAATGCGCTCGCGCACTGCGCCGCCGAGCAGGCGATAGACAGGCTGGTTGAGCGCCTTGCCGATAATGTCCCAACACGCCATCTCGATCATCGCCAGGCCGGTCATAGCGACTTCACCCGGCCTGCCGTAGTCTTCGACGGTGAGCCGCTGCACCAGCAGCTCGATGTTGAAGGGGTCGAGGCCGAGCACGAAGCGCTCCGCCACATCCTTGACATGGCCGATGACCGCCTCCACCTTGTTGACCGGCCGGCTCTCGCCCAGGCCGACGAGGCCTTCGTCCGTCTCCACCTTTAGAATGACCAGATTGCGCCAGCGCGTGCCCAGCACGAGCGGCGTGATCGACGTAATTTTCATGACCGTTACTTTTCCTTGCTGTTTACTTGATGCGCCGCCCTACGATCGTCTGCGTCACCACCGAGAGCACGATGATCAGGCCGTAGATCAGCTCGGTCCAGAAGCCGGACATGCCGATCGCCACGATGCCGGCGTTGATGGCGCCGATGATGAACGACGCCACAAAGGTGCCGTAGATCGTGCCGGTGCCGCCGAAGACCGAAGTTCCGCCGAGAAAGACCGAAGAGAGTGTGTTGAGCAGATAGCCTTCACCCAGCGTCGGCCAGTAGTAGGTCACCTCCAAGCTAGCGACCAGGCCTGCGAAGGCAGCGGAGAAGCCGGCCAGCCCGAAGACGACGATCTTGGTGCGGTCAACGTCCACGCCCATCAGGCGGGCGCTGTCGGCGTTGTCGCCCGTCAAATAGATGTGTGCGCCGAGCCGATGGCGGTTGAGCAACACCCAGCAGAGAATGGCAAAGAGCGCCATCCACACCATCTGCATCGGGATGAAGCCAAAGAGCCGACCGACGAAGACCTCGTAAAAGAGCGTGTCGCGCGTGGGCAGCAGCGACGTGCCGGTGCCGCCGGTCAACACCTTGACCATCCCGCGCCAGAAAAAGCTCGTGCCGATGGTGACAACCAGCGAAGGCACGCCCACCTTGGTGATGATGATCCCGTTGAGCATGCCGGCGGACAACCCCATCAGAAGCATCAACGCCAGCGCAATGGCCAGATTGCCGGTCGCCATCATCACGGTGGCAAAGACCCACATGCTGATGGTCATGATCGAGGGGAAGGAGAGGTCGATCTCGCCGGTGATGACGACCAGCGTCAACCACAGGGCCATGATGCCGAAGAACGGCGTCGTGGACATGAACGCCTGATAGATGTTGCCGCGAAAGAAAGTCTGCGGCGAACCGATGGCGAAGATTCCCCAGATACCGATCGCTACAATCGTGATGCCGATCTGCAGCGCGTGCGTGCGCAGCCACAGCGTGAAGGGGGAGCGGCCCGGTTTGGCCACCGTCGAGACGCGTTCCGCAGTCATGCCTTCCCTCCCCGAGCAGCTTCCAACCGTCCCGTGCGCGCCACTTGATAGAGGCGGTCGATCAACTCTTCGAGTGAGACGTCCGCCTTCCTGAATTCACCGGCGACGCGTCCGCGGTCGAGCACGACGATGCGGTCAACGACCGGGTAAACATGAAAGATGTTGTGGTCGATGAAGATGCCCGCCTTGCCCGCCTTGGGAATGTTGGCGATAAAGTCGAGGACCTTGCGCGTCTCCGAGAGGGAAAGCGCCATCGTCGGCTCGTCGAGGATGATCAGCTCCGCCTCGAAATAGAGCGCCCGCGTGATGGCGATACCCTGTCGCTCCCCGCCCGACATGGTGCGCACCGGCGTGTCGGGGTTGACCGCCTTGGAGGTGAAGCCCATGTGTTCGGTCATCAGCCGCTGCGTCACCGCGCGCATCTGTTTGATGTCGAGAAAACCCAAGCGGTTGGCGATCTCGCGCCCCATGAAGATGTTGCGCCACACGCTCTGGTCGTCGGCGAGCGCCTTTTCCTGGTAGACCGTCTCGACGCCCAGCGCGCGCGCCTTCGGCACGGTCAGGTTCTCCACTTTCTTGCCGTGAAAATAGATCTCGCCGCCGGGGTCGGGCTGATGATAGCCGGTGATGATTTTGATCAGTGTCGACTTGCCGGCGCCGTTGTCACCCAAGAGGCCGACGACCTCGCCGGGATAGACTTCAAAGTTGACGTTTTCCAGCGATTTCACTTCGCCGAAGGATTTCGAGATATTCACCAGCCGAACGGTTGGCTCGGTCATGCGTTGCTCCATATGTTGCTTGACGGAAAGATAGACCGCGGATGGAACGGATTCGACGGATCGGCGCGGACGATGAAAAAATTCGCGCTATTTGATAACGCTTTTCACGAGTAGCGAAAATCCGCGTATCTCCGCAACATCCGTCCAATCCGCGGCCTATTTCCCCTCCCTTACCGAATTTCCTTCTCGGCCAGCGGCGCCAGGAACTCGATGTTGCTCTTGTCTGCAAAGCCGCCGCCTGTGTCGATCACCAGGCCGGAGAAGCCATAGACCTTGGTCAGGCAGATCTGAAGGATGGGCAGGTAGCCTTGCAGCCATGGTTGCTGGTCAATGACGAGGTCAGTCCAGCCCCCGCGGATGGCGGCGATGGTGGCCGGCGAGAGGTCAAAGCCGGCGCCGACGATGTCATCCGGCCCTTTGCCCGCAGCCTTGAGGTAGGTCTCCAGCGTTGCAGTCAGGCCGCCGTGGTCGGTCACAACCAGATCGACGTCCGGGTTGGCAGAGACGTAGCCGGTGAAGGTGGGCGTGCCGGCGGCGGGATCGGCGTTGGTGGCGGCGTCGATCTCAAAGTAATCGACGGTCATGCCCGCTTCCTCCAGGGCATCGATGACGCCTTTGGTGCGCTCGCCACGGCTCGGCTGTGAGAGCAGCCCCCACACCATGGCGCGGTCGCCTTCGCCGAAGCCATAGCGGCGGATGATCTCCTTGCCGAGCTTATAGCCCGCCGTGTAGTTGACGGCGCCGACGTAGCCGAAGCCTTCGCCCTGATACTTCGCCAGTGCAGCAGGCAGCTCCGTGTTCTGGCTCGTCACGATGATGCCCTGGGCGCGCGCCTCATCGATCAACGGCAGGAAGGCGTCGTCTCCCGGATGGCCCATGACCGCAATGCCGTCCGGCTTCGTCGCCATCGCCTCTTTGAACTGCGCGATCATCTTCTGAGGGTCCCAGTCGGAGAAGACGTATTGCACAGTCGGGCCAAGGTCGGCCTCCGCCTGCCGCGCGCCATTGTACACGTTGTTGGCGAAGACGCCGCCCGCCGGGCCGCCGGGGAAGAAGACGATGTTGACACCCGAGCACCACTTACCGGATGCCGTTTCACCGGCGCCGGCCTCGCCCGCCGTAGGCGTCACCGGAATGGCGACGGTGCAGGCCGAAAGCAGCAACGAGAGGATGAGCAGAGTGGCCAGCAGTTGAATGGAACGCGTTCGAGTAGCTGCGAACATAGGTGACTCCTTTCCAGGGTAAAACTGAAACGGTCGATACGAAATGGAGCTTCGCACTCGCTGCTCGACGCTGCGTTGCGCAATCATCCGAACCATGAGCGCGAAGCGAAGTTGCAAACAGTTGAAAAATGGGAATCTTAAAACGTTTTAACGCAATTGTATGATACCATACCCTTTTGGGGCTGTCAATGTGTTGCAACTCGATCGGTTGGACATTCTATGCCGTTTCCGCTATACTAATTGAACTAGAACCTATGTTCG
The DNA here is from genome assembly GCA_025055055.1 of Caldilinea sp. Lineage (GTDB taxonomy): Bacteria > Chloroflexota > Anaerolineae > Caldilineales > Caldilineaceae > Caldilinea. Next base: position 3,875 of record JANWYX010000296.1, read on the forward strand.
ATTTTGCTGCGTTTAGTGACAGGGCGTCGCAAGACGACGAGGGTGAAACGATGCCGCCATTTCAGGTGATCAGCGAATTCAAACCGACCGGCGACCAGCCGCAGGCGATCGCCCAGCTGGTCGAAGGGATTCGTAAGGGCATGAGACATCAGGTGCTGTTGGGTGTGACCGGCAGCGGCAAGACGTACACCATGGCCAAGGTGATCGAGGCGGTGCAGAAGCCGACCCTGATCATGGCGCACAACAAGACGCTTGCGGCCCAACTGTACGCCGAGATGCGCGAGTTCCTGCCTAACAACGCGGTCGAATACTTCGTCTCTTACTACGACTATTACCAGCCGGAGGCGTACATCCCGCGCACAGACACCTACATCGAAAAAGACGCGCAGATCAACGAGGAGATCGACCGCCTGCGCCTGGCCGCTACCAGCGCGCTCTTCAGCCGCCGCGACGTGGTGATCGTGGCCTCCGTCTCCTGCATCTACGGCCTGGGCAGCCCGCAGGACTACGGCCGCGTCGTGTTGCATCTGCGCGTGGGCGAAATGGTGCGCCGCAACCAGATGCTACGCCATCTGGTCGAAATCTATTACGACCGCAACGACAACTTCCTGCAGCGTGGGCGCTTCCGCGTGCGCGGGGACGTGCTGGAGGTGCAGCCGGCCGACCGCGAGACGGCCTATCGCATCAGCTTATGGGGCGATGAGATCGAACGCATCAGCGAGTTCGACCCTCTCACCGGCGAGCTGATCGCCGACCATCAGCAGGTGGATATCTTCCCGGCCAAGCATTTCGTCACGCCCCAGGATCGCCTCGAAGCGGCGATCGAAGAAATTCAGAAAGAGCTGGAGGAGCAGGTCGCCCTTTTCAAGGCGCAGGGCAAGCTGCTGGAAGCGCAGCGTATTCAGCAGCGCACCAACTACGACATCGAGATGTTGCGCGAGGTGGGCTACTGCAACGGTATCGAAAACTACAGCCGGCCGCTGGCCGGGCGTCCGCCCGGCTCCACGCCCTGGACGCTGCTCGACTACTTTCCGCCCGATTGGCTGCTCATCGTCGACGAGAGCCACATGACCATCCCGCAGGTGCGCGGCATGTACAACGGCGACCGCGCGCGCAAGGAGGTGCTCGTCAACTTCGGTTTTCGGCTGCCCAGCGCGCTCGATAACCGACCGCTCACCTTCGAGGAGTTCGAGGAGCATCTCAACCAGGTGATCTACGTCAGCGCCACGCCGGGCCCCTACGAGAAAGAAAAGGCCGAGCAGATCGTAGAACAGGTGATTCGGCCGACCGGCCTCGTCGATCCGGTCGTCGAGGTGCGGCCGACGAAGGGACAGATCGACGACCTGTTGCGCGAGATCAAAATGCGCGTCGCCAAGGGGCAGCGCGCGCTGGTGACGACGCTCACCAAGCGCATGGCCGAGGACCTGACCGAATATCTGGCCGAACTGGGCGTCAAGGTGCACTATTTGCACAGCGAGATCCACACCATCGACCGCGTCGAGATTCTGCGCGACTTGCGGCTGGGCGTCTACGACGTCGTCGTCGGCATCAACCTGCTGCGCGAAGGGCTAGACCTGCCGGAGGTGTCGCTGGTGGCGATCCTCGATGCGGACAAAGAGGGCTTCCTGCGCAGCGAAAGCTCGCTCATTCAGACCATCGGCCGCGCCGCCCGCCATGTCGAGGGCAAGGCCATCCTTTACGCCGACGTCGTCACCGACTCGATGCGCCGCGCTATCGACGAGACGAACCGCCGTCGCGCCATCCAGGAGGCGTACAACCGCGAGCACGGCATCACGCCGCAGAGCATCGTCAAGGGCATCCGCGACCTCACCGACCGCGTGCGCGTGATGGCGGAGAGCAAGGCGACGTACAAGGTGGAGGCCGGCATCGAAACACCGACCGCCGTGGACCTCGACCCGGAGCATCTCTCGCCCGAAGACCTGGCCAAGCTGATCAAATCGATCGAACAGGAAATGAAACAGGCAGCCAAGGCGCTGGAGTTCGAGCGTGCGGCCGCGCTGCGCGATCAGTTGATAGAGCTGCGCCGGATCGAGGTGGAGCGAAAGGTGATGGCGTAATTCATGGCAAACTTTGCAAATGAGGAAATCCGGCGAAGAGCTGAGGCGGGCATGGCGCAAAAAAGTGATTTACCTTTCGGCAACGAGTTTTCGCCTGGGGAGATCGCCGATCTTAACCTTTCAGCGAGCCTTCTACCCCTACCAGACGGCGGCTCCAGATGAGATTGTTGGACGCTTTGCAACCTTATCAATCAGACGTTGAGTGAGCAGGAACAGAATCTTTATGACCGACATCAACGGCGCTCCCAACGCCAACGGCGCATCCGACGCCTTCATCGGAGCGGTGCGCGTCGCCGACATTACACAGGAGATGCAGACCGCCTATCTCGACTACGCCATGAGCGTAATCGTGGCGCGGGCACTGCCTGACGTGCGCGACGGCCTCAAGCCGGTGCATCGCCGCATTCTCTACGCCATGTGGCATGACCTCTCGCTGACGCACGATAAGCCACACAAAAAGAGCGCGCGTATCGTCGGCGAGGTGCTGGGCAAGTATCACCCCCACGGCGACGCCGCCGTCTACGACGCCATGGTGCGCATGGCGCAGCCTTTTAGCCTGCGTTATCCTCTGATCGATGGTCAGGGCAACTTCGGCAGCATCGACGGCGACAACGCCGCAGCCATGCGCTACACCGAGGCGCGGCTGGCGCGCATCGCCGACCTGATGCTCGAAGACCTGGAGAAAGACACCGTCGACTGGCACGACAACTTCGACAACACCCTGCGCGAGCCGGACATCCTGCCCGCTGCGCTGCCCAACCTGCTCATCAACGGCTCCAGCGGCATCGCCGTCGGCATGGCGACCAACATCCCGCCACACAACCTGGAGGAGGTTGTGGATGCCCTGGCCTACATGCTCGATCACTATGATCAGGTGGACGCCATCACGACCGAAACCTTGATGCGCTTCATCAAGGGGCCCGACTTTCCGACCGGCGGTATCCTCTACCGTTATCGAGAGGAGAACAAAGGTGAAGAAGAGGCCGACGCCATCGCGCAGGGCTACTCGGTCGGCAAGTCGCGGCTGATCCTGCAGGCCAAGGCGCACTTCGAGGAGATCGGCCGCGGCCGTACGCGCATCGTCGTCACCGAGCTGCCCTACCAGACCAACAAAACGGCGCTGCTGGAGCGCATCGCCGACCTGGTGCGCGACGGCAAGATCGAAGGCGTCGGCGACCTGCGCGATGAGTCCGACCGCACCGGCATGCGCATCGTCATCGAGCTGATGCGCGGGGCCGACCCCAAAGCTGTGCTCGCCGACCTCTTCAAGTACACGCCGCTGCAACAGACCTTCGGCATGCAGCTCCTGGCCCTGGTCGATGGACAGCCGCGCTTGCTCAGCCTCAAGCGCATGCTGCAGCTCTTTATCCAACACCGCCAGGAGATCATCCGCCGACGCTCGGAGTTCGAGCTGAAACGGGCGAAAGAGCGCGCCCACATCGTCGAAGGATTGCTGCGCGCGCTCGACATCCTCGACGAAGTGATCCAGACTATCCGCCGCAGCCAGACCGTCGAGACCGCTCGCAACAACCTGATGCACAACTTCAAATTCACCGAGCTGCAGGCGCAGGCGATCCTTGATATGCAGTTGCGTCGGCTGGCGGCGCTGGAGCGCAAGAGGCTGCAAGAGGAGTACAAGGAGCTGAAACAACGCATCGCCTATCTGGAGGACTTGCTCGCCAATCCACACAAAGTGCTCGGCGTGATCAAAGAGGAACTGCTGGCGATCAAGCAAGAGTTCGGCGACGCGCGACGCACGCAGATCGTCGACCGCACCAAGGGCGCCCTGAC
>JANWYX010000364.1 GCA_025055055.1 Caldilinea sp.
CGCGGCGGCCTTTTCTTCGCCGCCCCAATCATAGGCGTTGGGCTGGATGCTGAGGCCGGAGACGAAGCCCTGGCGTTTGAGATTCTGCCCGCTGTCGAAGGGGCCCACCCCGCGCACGGCGTCGCGCAGGCGGTCGTTGAAAGTGCCGATGCCGGAGCCGCCCAGGTTGAGCTGCGTGGCGTTCACCCCGCGCGCGTTGTTGGCGACCTCGCCGAAATTCCAGCCTTCGCCGTAGAGGAAGATGCCGGCGCCGTCGACGCCGTCCTCCTCCAGGGTCAGGCTATCGAGCATCTCGCGCACGGCCAGCATGTCCGCAACCATGTGGTGGCCCATCAGGTCGAAGCGGAAGGCGTCGATCTTGTAGGCGATGGCCCACAACCTAACGGCGTCCACCATCAACTTGCGCATCATGTTGTGCTCTGTGGCAGTGTTGGGGCAGCAGGTGCTCGTCTCGACGAAACCGTCCAAGCTGAGGCGATGATAATAGCCGGGCACAATGCGGTCGAGCACAGACTTTTCACTCTGACCGCTGGCATTGGTGTGGTTAAAGACCACATCCGCGACCACGCGCAGCCCCATCTCGTTGAGCGCCTGCACCATGCGCCGATATTCGAGGATGCGCGTCGGTCCGTCCGGATCGGTGGCGTAGGAGCCTTCTGGGACGAAAAAATGGAAGGGGTCGTAGCCCCAGTTGTAGGCGTCGACGTGTCGGGTCTCTGCGACCAACGCCTGTTGCTCTTCAGAATCGGGCGGCAACGTCGCCAGGAACGTCGGATCGGGTGCCTCCCAGGTCGTTTTGTCCTCATCGATGGTAGCGATGTCGAAGGTCGGCAGCAGGTGGAGGTGCGTCAGCCCGGCCTCGGCCAATGCCTTTAGGTGCTGCATGCCGTTCGATTCGGGATGCGTGAAGGCAAGATAGGTTCCCCGATGTTCTTCGGGAACGCTTTCGTCCAGTGCGCTGAAGTCGCGCACGTGTACTTCCCAGATCGTAATATCTTCGGGCGCAAGAAGCGGCGGCTTGATCAGCTCGTCCCATCTTTCTGGTTTCAGCATCGGGTCGTTCAGGTCGACGATCTGGCTGCGCCGGCTGTTCATGGCAAGACTGAGGGAATAAGGATCGGTGACCAGGTTGACCTCAACGGCGCCGGTCGTCGGCACGAAGACGCGCACTTCGTACAGGTAATATTTGTTCTTCCAGCTTGGGGCGCCAACGGCGCTCCACACGCCGTTCTCATTTTTCATCGCCACGATCTCCATCGGCTCCGTCGCACGGCTGTTTTCGAACAGGTGGAGGCGCACGCGCTTGGCCGTTGGCGCCCACAGCCGCAGCGTTGGGACGTCCTCCTCCCACGTCACGCCGAGTGGGCCATCGTAGGTGAAGAGTTCATCGATGACGCCCGCGATTTGCACGCCGGTGGCGTCCAACAGCTCGCCTTCCGCTGTGGTGACCTGCACGGCAAGTTGTCCCTTCAACAGGGCGGGCACGGCGCGCAGTTCACTCTCCGGCAAGCGCAGCGCCATGTAGCCGGCGAGGTGGGGAAACTTCGCCGTCACCTCTTCCGGCAGCCCGGTCTCGTCGACCGTAAGCGGCGTGCGCGTGACGCCGGCGCCCTTGATCCCTTCCAGCGTAAGCTGCATCCCGCCATTGGAGGCGTCGAACAGCTGAAAGACGGCGTCGGCGGGCAGGTCGTCGCCGGCCGGATAGGCGATGATTGCGCGTGTCACCCAGTGAGCGCGCGAGCGGTTCAGGTCTCCCTTGGGGCGCGCGCCGGGGTCCGGCCGTTCGGTGTACACCAGGAGATCGCCGGAAATCACCCAGGCTTCTTTGGATTTGGTTAGGTCGAGGAATTGATCGGGGCCGGGGTCTTTGAGGTCGCCTTTGTGGACGATAAAGCCAAGCCGCGTTCCGTCGGGTTTGATCGGCACTTTCCAGAAGACGCCGAAATCATCTTTCCCGTCCGGCGGCAGCGGATTGGCCCACTCGACGGTGACGGCGGCTGCATCCCATGCGTGCAACCCCCATCCTTCGTAGTCGCCGTCGGGGCGGTGGTAATGAATGATGGCTACGTCCTGCGCCAGCGCAGGAGGTGCCATCGGCAGAAGCAAGGCGAGGATCAACGTCAGTGCGGCGAGCCAATGCACTTTTCTGGATTGGATGACCATAGATAGCTCCTTTGCTTGCCCACGCGACAAGAAAAAATTGAGGACCTGAGGCACTGTGACATCTCCACTCACTTAGAAGCGCTCGCCGGGAGACAACCTTACCGCTGTGCACGTAGATTTGCGCGCGTAGGTCCTCTATCTGATCATGCGTTCAAAGTGAGCGATGTACCGTTTGGCCAGATGGGGCCAACCCAGCTCATTTTCGATGCGTCTGCGCGCCGCCGTCCCCATCTGTGCGCGCAGGCCGGGGTTGCCCGCCAGCAGCGCCATCGCCGCCGCCAGGGTTGCAACATCGTGCTCCGGCGTGAGCAGGCCGGTTTCTCCGTGGAGGATCGCCAGCGGATTGCCTGCAGCGGTGGATCCGATCACCGGTTTGCCGCAGCTCATGGCGTCGAGCACACAGACGTTGAGGCCATCCGCCGGTCGATTCACCGAGGGCATCACCAGAAAGTCCGCCATGTTGTAATAGCGCCCGATTTCGGTCTTAGGTACGCTGCCCACCCAGCGCAGCCGCGTTGCGACGCTAAGCTGCTCCGCCAGTCTCTGCCAGCCGGCTTTTTCGTCTCCGTCGCCGACCATCACGCCGATCACCGGCTGAGTGCGCAGAATCGGGTCCGCCAGGGCGCGAATGAAGACGTCGAAGCCCTTCTTGGCCGCCATGCGACCGACGCAGAGCGCCACCACAGCGCTTTCGTCGATTTCCAATTTACGCCGCAGCGCCTGCACGCCCTCGGAACTGGGCGTCAAGGCGTTAGGTGCGGTTCCGTAGATGATCATGTCAAAGCGGTTGAGATCGGCGCCGAGCGGAAGGACGGCGTCGCGTAGCTCTGCGCTGTTGGCGGTGAGCAGTGCAGCCTGGCGCAGGGCGAAGCGCGCCATGGCGCGGAAAAGGGGATTGCTGCGCGCCACCTGCGCATCGGAGCCGGGCACCGAAATCGCCAGCGGGATGCCGAGTCGTCGGCTGACGATTGCGGCGATGAAGCCGTTGGGCAAGAGCCAGTGGGCATGCAGCACGTCGGGGCGCAGGCGCCGTGCATCTCGCCAGACTGCATCAATGCCGCGTGCGAAGAGAGCAGGGCTCAGCGCGTACGCCTCCAGCCGCAGGGAGAGGTCGGACTGCATGGTGCGCATGTAGCCTAACCGATGCAGCGCATCAGGCCAGACGTAGCGGTAGAGGCGTAGCGTCACGGCGCCGTTCAAGGCGCGACGATAGGCCGGGTCATAGGGCGCCCACACCGTCACCCGTTGGCCCTGGGCAGCCAGCTCCTCGCATAAGGCCTCGACGAACGTGCCGCTAAAGTCGCCAAGGAAGCGGGGGTAGTTGTGGGTCAAGACGCCGATGTGCATGACGGCAGTGTATCACGGGTGCAAGAGATCGGGAAATGTTTTGGGAATAAGGGCGATGCTGTTGGCGAGAAGGCGCAAGAAATTTCTGCGTCTCTCTCAATTCCTTTCTCTCCGCTTTCACCCTAAAAAAGCCGGGTCTCCCTCTGGAAACCCGGCTTGAGCGCTGTTATTCGGTTGTCAGGCGTCTACAACGGACGCCAACGCCGGCCCTCCACCTATGTGGTGTAAAAACGGATTCATCCGGCAGCCACCCCGATGCGGCGCCTCCATCATTTTACGGCACGCAAACCGTGTCGCCGGGATAGAGGTAGTAATGGGGCCGGTTGCGCACCCAGGGATTGGCGGCCAGCATTGCGCTGGGGGAAGCGCCATAGGCTGCACCGATACCGTAGAGACTCTCGCCCGGCCGCACGGTGACCGTGTAGCGACAGCCGCTGCCGCCGGGGGAGCTGCTCCAGCGCTTGCTCTCGGTGTGGCCGACCTGCTGGTTGACGAAATCCTTGACCATGACCGGCGAGCCGGGCTGATGTGGCAGGCGCACGTTATAGCAGGTGGGGCCATGCGGCAGCCAGCCCACTTTGAGCTCCTCACAGATGCGATAGCGGGCGCCGGGCACGCGGTAGTCGTTGGTCGGGAAGTCGAAGCGATAGTTGCCCAGGCCATCGGTGAGCACGTAGGCGCCGCTGCCTTCCGGCGTTCCATTGGTCGGCATTGCACCGCCCGCGTCCAGCGGGGTGATCGTGATCTTCCAGCCGGCGAGGCCGACGTGGCCATTGGCGTCCAGCTTGCGTCCTATGAAGCTGAAGCCGAAATCCTGCTTGTTGAAGAACTTCACAGGAATGCACTCTCCTGCAACGTCGACCGTGACCGAGAAGCTGGTCGGGCTGACGGGCGTCCAGCCGTTGCGGATTTCCTCGTGCACCGTGTAGGGGCCGAAGGGCAGGTTGTTGAAGGTGACCTTGCCCGCAGCGTCGGTGTAACCGGTCGCCGCTACGGAGCCGTTAGCGCGTTTGAGCGTGATCTTCCAACCCGGCAGCGGTGTGCTGGTCTCCTCAAAGAGATCGAATTTGGAAACTTCGATGCACCCGTATTCGGTCACGCGATTCTTGAAACGCAGGAAAAGAGGCTCGGGAGCGCCCTGTTCATCGGTTTGCCACACAACGTTGAGCGTCTGTTGCCCGCCGGCCGGCATGATCGGCGTGTAGACGACGCCGCCAGGGGCGCGCTCCGTAAAGATCCACTGGCCTTCGGTCAGGCGAAAGACAGCTTCGCCATCTCGATTGACGCCCGAGCCGGTCGTCACTTCCTGCGGGGAAGCGAACCGGTTGCCGCGCGCCGGCTCGGCGCGGATCACCCAGCCGTTCAGCGGGTTGTGTTGTTCGTCGATCTTGGTGACGATCACCGGCACATAGCGCACCAGCTTCCAGCGAATCTGAACGCACTCTTTGCCGCCGTAGCCGAGCGGCACGTCGAAGGTCAACGGCGTAAGGCCCTCCCACGGACCGGTGGGATTAAGCGAGAAGGTCCAAACCCCGGGTTCGAGCATGGGCCCCTCTGCGTCCGGCAGACTGAACTGCCCGTCGGCGTCGGTCGTCACAATGTAGGTGTCTGTGGTGCCCGCAGGTCCGTAGGTGATCGTCCATGTATAGGGGGCGCCAAGCGGCGTCTCGTCGAAGTTGATGACGGAACCTTCGACGCAGATGCGATCCAAAGGCTCCGCCTTCTCTTGTGCAAAAGCGCTGCCACCAGGTATCAACAATCCCAGCGCCAGAATGACCGCCGCCAGCGTCCGCACACGCCGGGCCGTCCACTGTCGCCGGCTGAGGATGTCAGTCATACGACTCTCCTTTCAAAAGGTTACACTGTTGTCAGGGTGCGTAATCGGGCGGAATTTAGGGAAGAAATTTGATGTTGTTCACATGGCGCGCTCCTTTCGCCAACGAATCTTGCAAACGTGGATGCGATCGGCGGCCCTCCGTGAAACAAGATCCATAGATCAGGGTACCATGAATTTTGCGTGAATTCAAGGGTATTGCACAGCACAATGACAGAAAAATTGGAGAATGCACTTTTTACTTAATCATGAATCGCCCATTTGAGGGGCAATTTTTTCCGATTTTGACAAAATCTCATGGCTTAATTTGTAAAGGACATTCGGCGTTTTGGCGCTTCAGTGACTTTGTTGTGGCCTCGGTGCAAAGAGCTCAGCAAGATCGTGCATTCATGCGTCAACTCTCTCCATGTACACAGCTTTGCTGTTTGCAGTATGATGCATGTGTCGTTTCTAAATGTAAGACGAATTTGGACACACCGAAGCAACGCTGTGTGCGTATCGAATTTGCCCACATTCATTCGATCGATCGTCATTTTTGCATGAGCAGGAGTTTTTATGAAGATTGATCTTGCCGGCGCCTGGACGCTTGCGCTCGACCCGATGGATCGGGGGGTCGCCGAATCCTGGTGCGCTTCTTCGCTTCCTAACCCTGTAGGCGTAGTTCAACTGCCGGGGTCGCTGCAAGCGCAGGGCTTTGGAGACGAAATTTCACTCGACACGCCGTGGACCGGCTCAATCGTGGATCGTTCTTTTTTTGAGGAGCCTCGGTATGCGCCGTATCGCCGCAGCGGGGCTATCAAAGTGCCCTTTTGGTTGCAGCCGGAGCGATATTACAAGGGCGTAGCCTGGTATCAGCGCACGGTGCACATTCCAGAGGAATGGCGCGGTCATCGTCTCGTGTTGCGGCTGGAGCGCCCCCACTGGCAGACCTGCGTTTGGCTGGACAATCGGCCGCTGGGATGTTGCGACAGCCTGGCGACGCCGCACATCTATGAGTTGGGGTGCAACGTTGCACCCGGCGAGCATCGGCTCACCCTGCGCGTGGACAACCGTATGATTGTGGACGTCGGTCCAAACGCCCACAGTGTCTCCGATCACACGCAGTCGAACTGGAACGGCGTTGTCGGGCGCATCGAGCTGAGCGCTGAAAGCCCGGTCTGGCTGCATCGCGTGCGCATCTTTCCCAATGTCGCCGACCGGTCTGCGCAGGTGAAGATTGACATTGCTAGCGCACTGGGACGGTCGGTGCAAGGCCGAGTGGTTGCCTCGGCGCGACTGGTCGACGCCGGCGGCGAGTGTGTTCTGCCGCCGGTCGAGGCGGAGGTGCGTTTCTCGGCAGAGGGCGGCCTAGAGCATTCTGCAGCGGGAGGGCACGTCGATCTATATTATCCACTGGGTGAAGACGCACGGCTATGGGATGAATTTCAACCGGCGCTCTATGAGTTGACATTGGACTTGGAGGCGCGCTCGTCTGGTGATGAGGCCATCTGGCGCGATCGCTGCGTTG
>JANWYX010000226.1 GCA_025055055.1 Caldilinea sp.
AGCCTTGCGAATAAGCCTGTACAAAACAACCCGGCGATGCATCGAGGTTCGGCTTCCAACCGAACGCTCGCTGGATCGCTGCGTCATGCCATACTGCAAATGAAGGTTTGCTGCGAGACTCTCGGCGACGCGAAGAAGGACATCCTCAACACCGCAAATTTAACTTTCTGAATTATTCTATATTTTTCTCGGTTATGGTGAGATCGGACAACTGGCGTAGGGCTGGATAGATATTGGAAGGATAGCAGGAAATTTTTGAAAAATAAGCTTCGATGCGCTCAAGAAGTAGGGCACCCGAGCGAACTCGAACTACAACTCAGAAGGAAATCCTCCCCGGGCTCCTCCTCATACAAAAAGCTCGCTGCAGGGAAGCGCCGTCCTGCAGCGAGCCAAATTCTCCACTCCGTTGAGCCAACCGACGAACTATTGTTGCCCTCGAATCACCGATTCGATGTGTCCATAGAAACCGAAGAAACCGGTAATGAATGCAGCCAGCGCCATCACGGCCAGCACAACGGCGCCTGCGTAGGCCAGTTTCTGCCGATTGGATTCACCGGCATATACATAAGGCAGAATGCCAATGCTGGCCAGGCCGGCGGCCAACCAGAGGACGAAGGTCATCGGTGGGTTGCGCGTGAGGTTGAACTCCAGCACGGCGCGCGCGCCCTGAATCAGATACAGGCCGAGCAGCACCGAAGGCCAGGCCAGCGCATGCAACCCCAGGCCGGTGTAGAGGAAAAAGCCTGCGCTCAACAACATGAAGGCGAACAGCCCCGTCGTCACGCCGAAGAGCTCCGTGTAATGGCCTGCAGGAAACCCTGCCCAGTCAGACCAGACAAGCTGCACGAAGCCGCCCAGCGAGAAAAAGCCGATGATAAAGAAAAGTGCGCCGAATTGCTTGCGAATGTCCGGCGTCTCTTTGCCACGGGCGACATATAGCAGGTACACGGCGCCGGTGACGCCGGCAGCCGTAACCAAGCCCAGAATCAAGATCAGGGGATTGTGGGAACTTAGACCGGTCATCTCTCTCCTCCTAAGATTTCTAGATTTTTAAAGGCCACTATAACTGCGCCTCCATCGGAGACACAACCATTATGATGTAATTTAAAAAAATGGAAGAGGGAATTTCGACCCCTGATGCTAAGGGCGTCTATCCCGTTTAAAGAGGTCTTTTATCACGCCTGCAACAGGGACGTTTGTCAGATCGCAGGCTGAATATCATTGAGAACGTTTGAGGGTCTAGAAAAGCCAAAATTCATGCGCTGCGCCTAATCTTCCCCAAATGACTTCCGTAACACAGCGTAATTGATCTCGCCTGCACTAAAGGTGCGGCCGCTCCTCAGGTTGTTGATGTGCAGCACGGCCGGCGAGTGAAGGTCGAGCGGAATCTGATAAAAGTCGCGGCCGGCCTCTTCGTAGATTTCCACAAAAGGACGCCCATAGGCGCGCGAGGCGACGGAGACCACCTTGCCGATGACTGCAGCGATGGCATCGTCATCGGCGTCGACGTAGAGCGTGGAGACGCCGCCGTAGAGCAACGAGTCGTTGATGCGCCCCATGGCGATCACCTCGTCGTGGGTGAGCGGTGGAATGACGCCGAAGCCGTGCGCATGGCGCACCGTCTTCACGTCGAAACCTTCTTCGGCCAGCCGATGCAACGATTGCTCGACGATGCGCGCCGCCACCTGAACGGCGCAGACCAGACTGGAGTTGGGCGCCACCAGGATAAAAAGGTTCTCCGGCCTGAGCCTGCACGCCGCTGCGATCGTCGTCGCCCAGTCGTCAGTCACCGGCTCGGCGGTCTGTATGGCGATGACACCCTCGTCGGCCTCATCACGATAATCGATCAGGTCAAAGTAGTGATCGGGATTGTCGCGGTTGAGCGCCCGCGCCGGCCCGGCCAGGATCGGCGCGCCTGCCCTCGCGCCCTCAAGCCGCCAGCCGGCGATCTGCGACGCGATGCAGGCCAGTTGCGGATGGTCGATCATCACGCGCACGGCGGAGAGCACGCGCGCGCCGATGGGGAACGGCTCGTAGCTCACCTCCGCCAGCCCGCCGAGCGTGATCAGCGTGTAATACTTGCCCGCCACCCAACCGCCGGGCGCCTTCTGCCCCATGTCGATCACCGTCGCGCCGCATGCCAGCCGCTCGACGAGCACGCCGAGCGGTTCCGGCGCCTCTAAAATCCGGCGCACGATCTTCATCGCTTCCCGATTGACGCTAATCCTACTCATGATGGCATCCTGTTCCTCATGCTCCTTACTTCGGCCCCGCCTCCACCACGCCCAGTCCGCCGTCCACCGGAATCAGTGCGCCGGTGATGTAGCTTGCTGCATCCGAAGCTAGAAAGGCCACGACGCCGGCGATCTCCTCCGGCCGGCCAAAACGTTCGAAGGGAATGTACTTTGTGAAATTTTCTTCACCCAAGGCCGAGATGCCGTCGCGCAGCGCCTTGGTGTAGATCAGTCCCGGCGCCACGGCGTTGACGCGAATGGCATGTCGCGCCAGGTCGAGCGCCAGCGCGCGCGTCAGCGACTCGAGCGCGCCTTTGGTGGCCGCGTACAGCGTGCGGTTGGGGATGGTCTGGCGCGCCAGGATAGAGCTGATAAAGATGATGCTGCCGCCGACGCCCGCCGTAATCATCTGCTGCGCAGCGAGCTGGCTCATGAAATACGGTCCGCGCACGTTGGCTCCGAACATCAGGTCAAAATCGCCCAGGGAAACGTCGAGAAAATGGCTGCGATGGATGGCCGAAGCGTTGTGCACCAACACGCGCACCGGCCCCCACTGTGTGCCGACGGCCTCCATCATGCGCTGCACGTCGTCCTCGCTGCCGGCGTCGCCTTGCAGAACCATCGCCCGGCCGCCCGTCTCTGCAATTTCGGCGACCACCTGCTCTGCGCCCGCCCGATCCTCTCGGTAGTTGACGACAACGCGTGCGCCGCTGCGGGCGAAGAGCTTCGCCGTCGCCGCGCCGATGCCGCGCGAGGCGCCGGTGATGAAAACAGTGTGGTCGGTGAAGTCAAACGCGTAATTCACCATCAGCAAGCGACCTTGAATGCGTCCTGCTAATTTTTCCTGCGCAAATCGATCGGAAGCCCGCCATCGCATCGGCGCTGCTCGTAGCAGCGCCGATGCGTTTTATCCCAAATCCGGCGCAGCACCGAAGCATGAAAAATACACTCCGACGCAACTCCTGATTCGCCTGGCGCGCAGGCTGAAAGCCAAGCCTACGCGATCGGCGCTCGGTAGCGAATCTCATCAAACGCAACGCCGCTATGTTCTTCTACCTTTTCGCCGCCGTCGACTCGGAAGCCCATCGCCTCATAAAACCGCCTGGCCCGGACGTTGTTGCGGAGCACCCATAGCGTCGCCTCCCGGTAGCCTTGGTCGCGCAAGATCGCCAACCCTTCCTGCAACAAACGGGCGCCAACTCCTCTGCCCCAAAAATCGGGCGAAACGTAGATGGCGTAGATTTCGGCGGTCACGCCCGGCTGCGCATCTGCATCCTGTGCGGGGCCGCCCAACAAAAAACCGACGATCTCTCCTGCCTGCTCCGCCACCAACGCAGGCGACGCCCCTTGCTCCACCATGTGACGCCACATCGTCGCACGCGATTCCACCGAGAGCGCATCCAGAAATGCATCGGGCAAGAGGCCCCGATAGGCGGCCCGCCAAATCGCCACATGCAAATGCGCCACGGTGTCAACGTCCGCAGCGACGACGCTGCGCACCGTCAAACAAGGCTGCGGGCTCATGAACCTGCGACCTCCGTCAGCCGCTCTTGCACCTCTTGCAAAAAGGCCGCTGCGGCTGCGCCGTCGATAAAGCGATGGTCGAAAGCGAGGCTGAACCACGCCATCGGCCGTTGCGTGAGCTGCCCGTTCACGATCGCAGGCTGCTCGCGCATCCGTCCTACCAACAGAATGGCCCCTTCCGGCGGACGCGGCAGCGGAAAGCCGCCGTCGATGCCGTACATGCCCAGGTTGCTGACGGTGAACGTTCCGCCCTCGATGTCGGGGAGCTTCAGCTTACCGGTGCGAGCACGCGTCGCCAGGTCGTTGGCGGCGGTCTCCAGATCGTCAAGGGACCTCTGGTCGGCGCCATGAATCACCGTCACCACCAGGCCGTCGGGCGTGGCCACGGCCATGCCAAGGTTGACGGCGTCAAAGGTGACGATGGTGTTCTCCACCAGCTCGGCGTTGAGCAAAGGATGGTTCGGCAGCGCACGCGCTACAGCCGCCAGGACGTAGGTGTTGACCGAGCGGCGCCGAGCACCGGCCGCCGCGCGCGCTGCCTGCACGGCGGAAAGGTCCATCTCCCGCGTCACCTGGCCGAGCGCCGCGCGACGCACCGACTCCTCCATGCTCTGTACCATCATCCGCCGCACGCGCGTGAGAGATGTTCGCCGTTTGACGGGGATTCCTCGGTGAATGTCGTTGGTCATACGTGTGTGCGCAGATACACCTGTAGGGAGAGGGGCGACAAGGAAGTCTGGGTATTGGGCGACGTCTCGTCCCCCCACCACCGCGCCTCCTTACCTTTCACTCCGGATACGCGACGCCTCCTCTTCGCTCTCTGCGATCAAGGCTAACACCCTGCCCACTTCAACCGTCTCGCCGGCCTGCACCAGAATCTTGGCGAGGATGCCCGACGTGGGCGCAGGAAGCTCGTTGGTGATCTTGTCGGTCTCCACTTCGGCGATAATTTCATCTTCGGCAACGGCCTCCCCTTCCTGCTTGCGCCACTCGGAGACCGTGCCTTCCTCCATCGTCAATCCCCATTTGGGGAGAATCACTTCAACAGCCATGCTCAGTTTCCCGGTAAACCTATTTCATGACACTCCGCACACCCTCGATCACCTTTTCCTTGTCGGGCAGGATGATCTTCTCCAGTGCCAGCGAAAAGGGGATCGGCGCATCTAAACCGGCGACGCGCACGACCGGCGCTTTGAGATCATAGAAGCACTCTTCACCGATAAGTGCGCTCAACTCCGATGCCAGCCCGCCGATCTTGGGCGCTTCGTTGACGACGACGGCGCGTCCGGTCTTGCGCACCGACCCCACCACCGTCTCGGCGTCGTAGGGGCGGATGGTGCGCAGGTCGATCACTTCGGCGCTAACGCCCTCCTGCTCCAATTCGGCCGCAGCGGCCAGCGCCTCGTGCACCATCTTCATCGCAGCAACGATGGTAACGTCCTTCCCTTCGCGCACGACTGCGGCCTTGCGCAACGGTGTCGTGTAATAGCCTTCCGGCACCTCGCCCTTGATGCGATAGAGCGCCTTGTGCTCGAGGAAGAGGATCGGATTGTCATTCTCGATCGAGGCCAGCAGCAGACCCTTGGCGTCGGCGGGCGTCGAAGGGGCGACGATCACGAGGCCCGGCACGTTGAGGAACCATCCTTCGACCGACTGCGAATGGTGAGGGCCACCGCCGAAGCCGCCGCCGCACGCAGTACGCACGACGATCGGCGCCTTGAATTGGCCGTCGAACATGTAGTGCATCTTGGCGGCGTTGTTGACCAGCTGGTCGTAGCACTCCCCCAAAAAATCGGCGAACATGATCTCCGCCACCGGTCGAAAGCCCATCATCGCAGAGCCGACCGCCGTGCCAATGATGGCGGCCTCGGACAGCGGCGTATCGCGCACGCGCGCCTCGCCATATTTGGCCCACAGCCCACGCGTGACGCCGAAATCGCCGCCCATCTCGCCGATGTCTTCGCCGATCAGATAGACGTGGGGGTCGCGTTCCATCGCAAGGTCCAGCGCCTCGTTGAGCGCCTGGACGAAGGTGCGCATGCGCACAGCAGTTTGCGTCATAGACACCGCCTTATGATTGCACCGACTACCATCCGACATACACATCCGCCGTCGCCTTGGCCGGGTCGGGCGGCGGGCTGGCCTTGGCGAACTCAATCCATTCTTCGATCTGCGCCTTCACCTCCGCCTCGATGCGGTCGAGGTCTGCGGCGCTCAGGCTGCCCCGCTCCAAAATCTTCTGCCGCGCCAGCTTGATCGGATCGCGCTCCTCTTTCCAGTAGCGCACCTCTTCGGGCGGCCGAAATTCGCCGGAAAAGATGCCCTGCCAGCGCCAGGTTTTGAACTCCAGAAAATAGGGACCTTGGCCGGCGCGGATGTGCTCGACTGCCTTCTGCACGGCCTCGTAGGCTGCCTCGATATCGTTGCCGTCCACTTGCTCGCAAGGAAAGCCGTAGCCACGCGCCAGGTCGACGATGTCCGCCGAGGCGTGCGCCTTGCCGACCGGAGTGGAGATGGCATAGCCGTTGTTGACGCAGGCGTAGAACACCGGTAGCTTCCAGATCGCCGCCATGTTCAAGCTCTCGTGGAACTCGCCGCGGCCGACCGTGCCGTCGCCGATAATGCAGCAGGCGACGTTCGGCTGGCCGCGCATCTGAAAGGCCAGCGCCACACCCAATACCGTCGCCATGTAGGAGCCTTCGACTGCGTTGTCACCGAAGTTGCCGACCTTGGGGTTGGCGCTGTGCAGGCTGCCCCCTTTGCCGCTGCAAACGCCGGTGGCACGGCCAAAGAGTTCGGCCATGATGCGCTCACCGTCGCCCTGGTGCTTTTCCTCTGCCAGCGCGTTGATGCCGTGGCAGCGATGGTCGGGGAAAAATGCATCGGTGGCCTTGAGGTGCGCAGCCAGCGCCGCCTGCGTCGCTTCCTGTCCCACGCCGGTGTGCAACATGCCGGGCACGTTGCCTTTCTTGAACTCGCGCTCCAGTCCGAATTCAAAGGCGCGGATCAGCCACATGTCGCGGTAGAGGTCGACCAGCGTTTCGATGTCTAATGCCATAGGTGTACTCCCAATTCCGAACGTTCCGATTCTCCTCTCAGGCCAAGAGGAGACTACAGATTTTGCAGCGCGCGCCAGACTTTCTCCGGCGTGATCGGCAGGTCGCGAATGCGCACGCCGACTGCGTCGTAGACGGCGTTGGCGACCGCCGGCGCGACGCCGTCCATGGGAATCTCTGCCACCGCCTTGGCGCCGTACGGGCCGCTCGGTTCGTAGGTCGGCACGAGGATGGCCTCGATCTCAGGCACTTCGTTGGCCTGGAAGATACGATAGTCGCCGAAGCGCGTCGTGAGCAGATGCCCCTGTTCGTCATAGGCCATCTGCTCGCTGACGGCATAGCCCAATGCCTGCACCAACCCGCCTTCGATCTGTCCCTGCGCAGTGCGCGGGTTGATGGCCGTGCCGCAGTCCACCGCCATCACCAGCTTGGTCACCGTCACCTGGCCGGTCTGCGTGTCCACCTCGACCTCGGCGTACTGGGCGCCGAAAGGAGGCGGCGAGTGCAGCGACATGTGCGAGGCGGTCGCCATGATCTGCTTCTGGTCGCTGACGTGCAGGCTGTTCAGTGCGATGTCGGCGAGCGTCACGCTGCGGCCATCCGGCGCAACCACGCAGCGGTCGCGCAGCTGCAGCCCCTCGGTTGTTTCCAACTTCAACATCATCTTTGCCCGTTCAAGAATCTGTTCTCGCACCTGTTCGGCCGCTTTTTTAACCGCGCCGCCGGAGATGTAGGTCGTCGAAGAGGCGTATGCGCCGGTGTCGAAGGGCGTGAAGTCGGTGTCCGAGGAGTAGATGATGATATCGTTGAGCGGAACGCCCAACGTCTCGGCAGCGATCTGCGCCAACACCGTGTCGGAGCCGGTGCCCAGGTCCGTGCCGCCGACAAGCACGTTGAAGCTGCCGTCGTCGTTCATCTTAACGCTGGCCGCGCCCATGTCCAGGCCGGGGATGGCGGTGCCGTGCATGCAGACGGCCATGCCCAACCCGCGACGGATGTACGGGCGCTTGGGGTCAACGCGCCAGGCCGGATCGCCCCGACGGTCCCACGCAATAGCGGCGGCGCCCTGCGTCACGCACTGCTCCAGCCCACAGCTCTGCACGATCTGCGGCTGTCGGCCGGCCTCGCCTTCACCCAGCGCCGCGGTGATCGGGATCGGATCCCCGGAGCGCACGGCGTTCTTAAGGCGGAACTCCACAGGGTCCAGATTCAACGCCTCGGCGATCTCCTCCATCAGACTTTCGAGCGCAAACTCGCCCTGCGGCGCGCCGTAGCCGCGGAAGGCGCCGGGCGTCGGAATGTTGGTGTAGACGACCTGAGCGTCGAAGCGCAGATTGTTGCAGCGATAGGTCGCCAGCCCGCGCAGCCCGGCCACGCTGCAGACGGTCAGCCCGTGCGTGCCATAGGCGCCCGTGTTGGAGACCGTGTGCATGTCGAGCGCGTGCAATGTTCCGTCGCGCATGACGCCGGCGCGGAAGGTGATCACCATCGGATGGCGCGAGCGTGCGCTGGTGAACTCCTGCGCACGCGTGTACTCGAAGCGCACCGGGCGACCGGTGGCGATCGTGAGGTGCGCGCAAAGGTCCTCGATGAGCATCTCCTGCTTGCCGCCAAAGCCGCCGCCGATGCGCGGCTTGATCACGCGGATGCGCTTGACCGGCAGCCCGATCAGCGGCGCAATCATACGGCGCACATGGAAAGGCACCTGCGTGCTCGTGCGGATCACCAGCCGCTCGTCCTCATCCCAGTAGGTGACGACGACGTGCGGTTCGATCGACGCCTGTTGCACCTGATGCACGCGATAGGTGCGCTCAAAAACATAGTCGGACTCGGCCAGCGCCTTTTCGACGTCGCCGACCGCTGCGTGAATTTTGACGGCGATGTTGTGTTCGGCGTCGGCGATGCCTACGGCGTCTGGCTCATCGTGGATGATGGGCGCGCCGGGCTTCATCGTCTCCAGCGGGTCGAAGACCGCCGGCAACACTTCATATTCGACCTCGATCAGCTTGAGCGCCTCCTCGGCGATCTCCGGCGATTCGGCGGCAACGACGGCCACGCGATCGCCCACGTGACGCACCTTGCTGTCGAGCGAGACCTGGTCCCACGGGTGCGGGTTGGGCCAGCTTTGCCCGCCGGAGGCATAGATCACGCGCGGCACGTCTTGATAGGTCAGCACGGCGTGAACGCCCGGCAACGCGCGCGCCT
>JANWYX010000064.1 GCA_025055055.1 Caldilinea sp.
GCCCGACCGGTTGCAGCGAGGCGATGAACAACCACGCCAAAGGCGCTGCAAAAAGGGCGAAGACGCACGACGCCAAGACATGCCAGAGAAGTTGTTCCATCCTGTTCCGTTTCAACAGACGAACAATACAACGCAGCGCCGTGAAGCAGAGCGGCGCAAAAAGCAGCTGCGTCGGTTTCACCGCCGATGCAGCCGCAGCCGCCGACGCCGAGCGGCAAGCTTTCTTACTCTGCATGCTCACTCCAGCGTCGACTCGTCAACCAGCCGGCCAGCCACACCGGCGGCGCAATGAGCGCAAAAATGGTCACCATCATGGCCGCCGCCTCGCCAAGGCGCAGATGGGTGAAAGCTTCCTCGTACATCAGAAAAGGCAGCAGCGTGGTGGCGTAACCGGGGCCGCCGCCGGTCATGAGGAGCACCGGCGTCAAGCTGCTATGCATCGCCATCACCAGGTCGCGTGCCAGCAGCAGCAGCAGCCAGGGCGCCAGCCAGGGCAGCGTGATATGCCAGAAAGTGCGCAGACGATCGGCGCCGTCGATTCGCGCAGCGTCATAGCAACTGTCAGGCGCCGTGCGCCGCGCTGCAATAAGCAGCACCATCCCTTCGCCCATGCGCACTGCCGCTACGATGGCAAGCGACGCCAGCGCCGTGCGTGGGTCGACCAGCCAGGCGGGCGTCGGCAGCCCGAGCCGGGCCAGCGTCAAATTGATCGGCCCGTACAAAGGGTTCAAGAGCCACAGCCAGATCAGCGCGTAGGCGACGTCCGGCAGGATGCCGGTCAGATAGACCGCAGCGCGATAGACGCGCACGCCCCGTCGTTCAGGATGAAACAACAACGCAACCAAGAGCGCGCCGAGCACCTGCAACGGCGCAGCGGTGAACGCAAAGGCCAGCGTGTTGCGCAGCGCGATCCAGAAGACTTCGCGACGAAAGAGCACGACGAAATTTTCAAACCCTATCCAGGTCGGCGGGGCAAGTGCGTCATATCGCATAAAGGCCAGCGCAAAACTCAGGACTGCGGGGAAGATGACCAACAGCAGCGCGCCGAGCAGAAACGGCGCAGCCATCAGCCAGAGCTGCACATCTCGGAAAGCTTGCGGGGTAATCGTTCGGAATGAAGCGGATGCGGCTCCGCTGCGTTTCACTGTCATCATGAGACAAACGTCATGGATACAAAAATCAATTATGGCACACTCGCCGGTGGCGGGGCGAATCACGCGGCCTCTCTTCGTGTACAATGATGGCAATTCTCTGGGATTTCAATGCCCTGGACAGACGCCGTCGCTCGACGGCGTCGATTCCGAGAAAGGTCCCATCGAATTCACACATTTCTTTGCGTCTAAGTGGCTTTGCGTTGAAGTTGCATTCACATTGGAAGGTTGCAGATATGCACACGCTGGATCAACTCTTCGTGCGGAAAAACCTGGGCTTTGTGCGGGTGGCAAGCATTTCGCCGTCGTTGCGCGTGGCGGACGTCGACTATAACGTGACCCAAATCACAGCTGCGCTGAGGAAGGCGCATGCACAGGAGGTGCAGCTGGCGCTGTTCCCGGAGCTGTGCATCACTGCGTACTCCTGCGCCGATCTCTTCTACCAGCGCAGGTTGTTGGACGCCGCTCTGGAAGGATTGCATCGTCTTGCAGAGGAGAGCGCTCGGCTCTCTATCAGTTGCATCCTCGGTCTGCCCGTGTTGGTGAGCGGCCGGCTGTACAATTGCGCCGCGCTGGTCAGCGTAGGGCGCATCGTCGGCGTCGTTCCCAAAAGCTATCTGCCGACGACGGGTGAATTTTACGAGCAGCGCTGGTTCACCCCCGGCGATCGGAGCCTGCCTCCGACGCTCGAACTTGCAGGCCAGGCCGTTCCCTTTGGCGCCGATCTGCTCTTTGTGGCAGAGGAAATGCCGGCGTGCGTGGTCGGCGTTGAAATCTGTGAAGATCTGTGGGCAGTGGAGCCGCCAAGCGGTCGTCTGGCGCTGGCCGGAGCGACGCTGCTCGTCAATCTTTCGGCCAGCAACGAGCTGTTGGGCAAGGCCGACTATCGACGCGACCTGGTGCGCCAGCAGTCGGCGCGTTGTCTGGCCGCCTACATCTACGCCGGCGCAGGCGACGGCGAATCGACCACGGACGTTGTCTACAGCGGCCACTGTCTGATCGCAGAAAACGGTCAGCTGCTGGCGGAAAGCGAACGCTTCCAATTAGGGACGCAGATGGTCGTCGCCGACGTCGACGTCGAACGGCTCGACCATGAACGGTTGAAGAATAGCGCCTTCAGCCAAGCGCGGGCCGCAAGCAACCTGCGTCGCATCCCCTTCTCGCTCGCATACACAGAAGCGTCTGCCGCTCCCTTGGCGAACCGTCCCCTGTCTCGCACCCCCTTTGTGCCCGCCGATCCGGCGCGACGCGCCGAACATTGCCGCGAGATTTTCAATATTCAGACGACGGGGCTGATCCAACGGCTTCGTCACACCGGCGCCGGTCGAGTGACGCTCGGCGTTTCCGGAGGGCTCGATTCCACCCTGGCGCTGCTGGTCTGCGTACGTGCCTTTGACCGGTTGGGGCTGGAGCGGACGGGCATCCTGGCGATCACGATGCCGGGCTTCGGCACCACTGCGCGCACGCGCAGCAACGCAGAACGGTTGGCCCAGGAGCTCGGCGTCACCCTGCGCACCATTCCGATCGCAGCAAGCGTCCGCCAACACTTTCGCGACATCGG
>JANWYX010000115.1 GCA_025055055.1 Caldilinea sp.
CAGCGCAGCCAGCAGGCGCGCACCCTCCTCGGGGGTGATCTTCCCTGCCTCAATCATCTGCAAGACTTTGCGCCGCTCTTCATGAAAGGCCATGATGATTTTCTCCTGAAAAACTCGTTGGGTCATTCCATCTGCGCAAAACAATTTGAAAGCGGTCATCCACGCTTACCGCCGCTCAGCGCGGCGAGGAGCTGCTCCGCCTGTTCGACCGAGAGTTTGCCCTGCTCGACCATGCGCAAAATCATCATGCGCTCCTCTTCGGTGACGGGAGGGCGCTTGGGCGGCGACACCGACGAGGCAGGCAGCGGTGGGGAGGGCCAGCCGCTCTTGCGACGTCGGCCCTCCCGCCCCTGTGTACGCTGCTCCATCCTGCGCAGCGCCTCGGTCAGCCGCTCCTCGGCGCGACGCATGGCCGCCTGCACGCGCTCTTGAATCGATGCGGAAAGCGCGTCGTCTACGTTGAGCTGCGCCAGCCTGCTGTCGAGCTGACGGGCCAGTTCGTTGACCTGCGCCTCGATCTGTGCAGCGATCTGTTGCGTCAACTCCGCCGTGCGCAGGGTCAGCCCCTCTTCGAGCGGGCTGACGAACTCTCTTTCATCGATCGGGCGAAACTGCACGCCGCGCAGGTGGATGCTGCCTTCCGCCACAAGCGTCAGCCGAGCGTGAGCCGGTTCACGTTCAAAGACAAGTTCGCCCGCCACCACTTTGCGGTTTTGGCCCAGATCGCTGACGCGAATGGCGCCATCTGCTTTCAATGAAAACACAGCGCCGACATCGCGCGGCACTTCGCAAAAGATGCTGCCTTCTGCTTGAACGGTGCACTGCTGTCCCGGCGCGAGCGACGTCCGCACCCGCGCGCTGCCTTCCACGCTCACCTGAATGTCGCCGCCGATCTCTTCCAGGTTGAGAGAGCCCTCCACCCTCTCGAGCTGCACATCGCCCGCTGCCTTGACAATTTGGGCGTTTCCCTCCACCGAGCCTACGCGCAGGTTGCCTGCCACCAGGCGCGCGGTGAGGCTCCCTTCGACATGGTCAATCTCCACGCCGCCGACGCTGTGCAACGAGAGGTTCCCCGCAACGCTGCCGATACGCAGGCTTCCAAGGAGGAGATCGATCGATGCGTTCTCCTCCACCCGTTCAACAAGGAGCGTAGATTGCACCGGCACGCGCAGCCCCAGCTCTTCTTCGCAAGAGATCGTCAGCGCTTCGGCGCTTTGATCGACTTGCAGAGATTCTGCGTCCCCCCTAGTGCGCGCCTGCACTTCCGACCGCTCCCATCCGCTCACCGAAAGATTGCCAGAGACGCTGCGCACGATCAGGGTGGGGGTGGGACCGGTCTGAAAAAGTTGTGAAGCGCTCATGAATCGCTCCCTTGCAGCTTCTTCATCGCCTCTTCAAATGAAATCAGCCCGGCTTCGAGAGCGGCGAGCACCTGCTTGCGATCGATGCTCGGCGCCTCTTCCTTGCCCGGCTCGTAGCCCATCGCCCGGATCACATCGTGCAGACGGCTGCGAAGGGTGGGATAAGACAAGCCCAGCTCGTCCTCGAGACGATTCAACTTTCCTTCGTTGCGCACAAAGGCTTCGACAAAGCGAAGCTGTTCCGGCGTCAGTCGGGCGAAAGGCGGTTCGGCTACGGCGAACTGACCTTCGATGGTCACATTGGCGTCAGGGCAATAGATGCGCGTGACGATGATTTCTCCGCCGGTCAGCGGACAACGCGTAGGAAGCGGCAACATGTGAAAATTCCCTCGACTTACACACAAAGCGATGTTTTCAACGATCGACGACAAAAACCGGCGTCCTCCACCCATCTCACCAGAACTGCAGCAGAGGACGCAGAACATGCGATCACGGCTGTTGCGTCAGCGCCGCATCTCGTCCGGTTGAAGCCGAATCCACCTGCGCATGGCTGCGGCGCTCCAGCTGTTGACCCCACCTGACCATCCGGCGCCCCAGCGCCGCCAGCACGGCGGAAACCCAAGAGGCGCGCAGGGGGCGGCCGCGGCGAAACAACCGCTCACCGCACGCTTCCTGCATCAACTTTTGACGTCGCTCTCGTGCGGTCTCCACCATCAGGAGCTCATTTTGCGGAAACATATAGGGAAACATGGCATTCTCTCCTTTGAAACCGGTGTAAAGCCGCAACGAATCATACTTACGGCGAAGAACGACATCCTGCCATTCAACACAAGCATTGGAAACACAATGCGCGAGCGAATTGAATCGATCAAACCCAAACAGCACATCTACAAGTAAAGCTTAGCATTGAAAATCAAAATTGTCAAGCAATTGATTTCAATATTATCAAAGTTAATTTCATACAAATAAAAATTTACTTGTAAAATTATAAATTTTATTGATTTTTGTCTATCATTGCCTCGATTTTCTATGCATGACGTGGGAAAACGAGAAAATGCTCTTGGACAGGACGCCCCTTTTTCAAATCTTGAGGTCTCAAAGATGAGATGAAATCAAAGCAAAAAAGAAGAACTCCGATGATGCCCATCGGAGTTCTTCAAAGGATAGGCTTGTTTTTAACGTCGACCGTGCCAGTCTCTCGCTATAGCCAATTCTGATCGCGTAGGAAGCCGGTCAGACCGGGAATGGCGAACCGTCGTCCCTTGTATGCCTGCAAGCCATAGTACAGAAGCAGCCCGATGCCGGCTAGGAAATAGAACGGCGTCAGACACATCAGGGCAAAAACACCGATCAGCCAGCCCAGCACCGGAATGATCTGAAGGATGCCGATGGCGATGCTGGCCGCAATGAAGACAAGCCAGAAGAGCAACACGAAGGCCAGGCTCTGCACGGCATGATAGCGTTGGAAGGGCCGCTTTTTACTGCTTTCGCTCAAGAGGACGATGAGCGGCATCACCACCGGCAGCACAAGCTGCGTGACATAGCTCAGCATGGCGATCAGACGGTCGTCGCTGTCGGCGAGCGGGTCCACCTGCGAATCCTGCAAGAGCTCACCACGACGAAAGGCGCCGGCCGCCTCGCCCGCTTGGGCGTACACGGCGCCGGCCACGCGCTCCACCGGCGTCTGTTCGACATTGCCTTCTTGCCCCTGCGGCCGACCACCCTCAGGCTCTCGATCGTGTTGATGGATTGATTCGTTCGTCATACGATGCTTTCTCCTTCTCGCAATCGGCGAGATGCATTTTGTTGATACGGCGACGGGTGTTCCTTTCGGGAGATGACGAACCACCCAAAGGGCCCTACAATCTGCGCTTCGTGAGCTTCCGCTCGAACTGGAGCGCTTCGGTCGCTCATTTTATTCACACGCACATCAATACGCAGGAATTCGACAAAAGTTGCGCTTCAATTTCTACGGCACCTTGTTGAGGCCAAGCGCAAACGCTCTGTGCCTCCTGTGATTCGTTTCTATGATTTCGTTTCTACAATTTCATTTCTACAATGAAGTGAAGATACAATGTTTCTCATGATGCTCAACGCACATGCACGCATCCTATTTATGGGGACGCCGCAATTTGCCACTCCATCGTTGCGCGCCTTGGTGGAAGCAGCCCCACACACGGGCTGGCAAGTTGTGGCTGTAGCCACGCAGCCGGATCGTCCGGCGGGACGAGGCAGACAGATGGTCAGCAGCCCGGTCAAGCAAACGGCGACCGCCCTCGGTTTGCCGGTGCTTGAGCCCGCCTCTTTTCGCAAAGACCCATCAGCGGTGGAGGCGTTGCGTTTGTTGGCGCCCGACCTCATCGTTGTGGCGGCTTATGGGCTGATTTTGCCCGTCGACGTGCTGGAAATTCCCACGTTTGGCTGCATCAACGTCCACGCCAGCCTGTTGCCTGCCTATCGCGGAGCGTCTCCGATTGCAGCCGCCATTCTCGATGGCCTGGCGCAGACCGGCGTGACCATCATGTTGATGGATGAAGGGCTGGACACCGGCCCGGCGTTGCGACAGGCCGTACAGCCCATCCACCCCGACGATACAACCGCAACGCTGAGCGCGCGGCTGGCCCAACAGGGAGCCGCACTGCTCGTCGAGACGCTGGTCGACTGGTTACAGGGCGCCGCGGCCCCGATCGACCAGACGCTTCTGCCCGGAGAGCCATCGACCTGCCGTCAGATCCAAAAGGAAGACGGCCTCATCGACTGGACGAAATCGGCCGTTTACATCGAACGCATGACGCGCGCGTACGTTCCCTGGCCGACCGCCTACACCTATTGGAAGGGTGAGCCTTTCAAAATTTTGAGCGCAGCCGTCGTGGACGGAAAATCCTCGCCGGGCCTGGTGGAACGCACGCCGCAGGGGCCGGTGGTCGGCGCCGGCGCAGGGCGCCTGCTGTTGCGCATCGTCCAGCCGGCCGGCAAACGCCCCATGGACGCGCGCAGCTTTCTCAACGGCGCGCCGGATTTCATCGGCGCAAAGTTGCCGTCTTAGCGGAAGGCGCACTCGACCGGAATGCATTCGCCGCTTTCCGGCATTTGTTTCACCCCTGCAGTCGTGCTATACTGTTCCCGTTTAGATAGTGCAACAGAATTCAACTCGGGGCGTAGCGCAGCCTGGTAGCGCACTTGAATGGGGTTCAAGAGGTCGGAGGTTCAAATCCTCTCGCCCCGACCAAAGACGACGAAGCTCCCGCAGAAAAATTCTGGGGGAGTTTTTTGCACTACCGATAATCGATTGCGGCCGAGTCTTGTGACCTTTTCGAACACCGTCTGTTCGCAACCAACGATGGACGCCGAAGTCAGTACAATAGCAGGACTTGCGCCTGCCGACATTGAGTTGCTGCGGAAGATCAAAGCCGGCCTGCCGATTACGGCGGACGTCAGCCGGGCGGACATCCTGCTTTGTCTGCCCCATGAGAGAGACAAGGCGGTCGTCTGCTTTCACGCCATTCCCCATTCCATTTCGTCGCTCTATCGTAAAGACGCCACAGGGCGCATTCTGAGCGCGGAAGAGCAGCCACTGTTGATGCAGGCGCTCAAACGCGGCAGCGGGGGCCGTCGTCAGCGCGAAGTGCTCAGCAACGGCGCGCCGATTATCCAAGACGTCTTTCCTATCCACAATCAAGACAATAAGGTGATCGGCGCCATGCTGGTGGAGACGAACATGATCGCGCATGAACGCCAACGCCGCCGCAATCGGCACTTCCGCCAAGCCGTCGTCTGGCTGCAGGAGATGTGCGTGCGCGGAGAGCTGGAAAGCGCAGCGACGCTCAGCCGATTTTCACTCTACGATGGCGTCTATTTGGTCGATCCGGAGCGCACCGTCGTCTATATGAGTGGCATCGCCGCCAATCTCTTTCGCAGCATCGGGATCACGCCCGAGGTGCACGGACAGCAGCTTGCCTCTTTGGAGCCTTGCGACGTGGAGCTGGTGGAGCGGGCCTTTGCAACGAACCTCTGCCAATCTGCGCGCGTCGAAAGCGAGGACGGCCGCATCTGGGTGCGCTCCGCCATTCCGCTGCGCATGCCGCCGATCGGCTGGCGCCATTACTGGTTGGCGTTGCCGTGGACGCCCTTCTCTCCGCATCCCGGCGAACACGGGGTCGACGCTGTGCTCGTGCTGCTGCACAACGCCACCGAGGCGGTGCAAAAAGAGCGCGAGCTGAACGTCAAATCGGCGATCATCCAAGAAGTCCATCACCGCGTGAAAAACAACCTGCAGAACATCGCAGCGATTTTACGCATTCAGGCGCGTCGCGTGCAGAGCGAGGAAGCGCGCCAACATCTGACCGACGCCGTCAACCGCGTGCTCAGCATGTCGGTCATCCATGAATTCTTGAGCCAGGATGAGCATCGCCCTATCAACATCAAAGACGTCTGCCAGCGCATCGCCAACCAGGTGACGGAGGTTTCCGCCCGACCCGACCAGGAGATTGCTATCCAGGTGCAGGGCTCTTCGGTGCGACTGCCTGCCAGCCAGGCGACACCCCTGGCGATGGTGGTCAACGAGCTGCTGCTCAATGCCGTTGAGCACGGTCTCAAGGAGCGGGAGCGTGGAGAAATTCGCATCCTGTTGGAGGACCTGGGCGACGCCGTGGTCATTCGGATTGAAGACAATGGCGCCGGATTGCCGGCGGACTTTAATCCGGCCCACGCCTCGCACAGCCTTGGGCTACAGATTATCAACACGTTGGTGACCGATGATCTCAAAGGGACACTGCAGATGGAGTCGATCTACGAAGAAGGAGAAGGAGGTCCCCGTGTGATCGGGGCGCGAGCTACGGTGACACTGCCGAAACGCAACATGTGGGTCGGTTGAGCCGATTTGCTCCGCCGATCGTGTGCAGTTTTCGGCGTCAGGCCGGAATGGATTCGGCTCTGGCGTTCAGACCCAAAAGACAATTCAATCGTCTATTCAGGATAAAAAGTTTGCGTAGATGCTTCTTGTGGGGTAAAACTAAATTTCGGTTGCATGACAAGTCATCATTTTCCCATTCGGTGCAAGACGTCAGCAGCATCGTGCACCGATGTTCATAGGGGTGGAGCCGAAGGAGTTGTGGCGTGGAGCGGACTCGAGTCATTATCGCCGACGATGAATCCTTAATCCGCATGGACTTGCGGGAAATGCTCACCAATCTTGGCTATCTGGTGGTGGGCGAAGTAGGGGATGGCCGCAGCGCCGTCAATCTGGCGCGCGAGTTACGCCCCGACATTGTCATCATGGATATCAAGATGCCGGACATGGACGGTATCGAGGCCGCCAGAATCCTCACCGAGGAACGCGTGGCGCCTGTCCTGTTGCTCAGCGCCTACAGCCAGCAAGACCTGGTGCAGCGCGCCCGTCAGGCCGGTGTGGCGGGCTATCTGGTCAAGCCCTTTCGTGAAAGTGACCTAACGCCCGCCATCGAGGTGGCGCTGGCCCGTTTCAGCGAGTTTCGCACGATGGAGCGGGAGGTCAGCAACTTGCAGGATGCCCTCGAGACGCGCAAGGCCGTCGATCGCGCCAAGGGCATCTTGATGGACACGCAGGGACTGACCGAGGCGGAGGCCTTCCGCAAAATTCAGAAGATGAGCATGAACAATCGCAAACCGATGCGCGCCGTCGCCGAGGCGATCATTCTGGCGCATCAGGCCAGCGAACAATAGGACCGCCGTCGATCAGGTGCTGTTTTGAAGCTCTCGATTGTAATGCCCGTCTACAACGAACGGGCCACCCTGGAAGAAATTGTTCGTCTTGTGCGCACCGTCGACCTGACGGTCGATCCGGCCGGTGCAAACCCCAACCTCAACGGCCCAATTCATGTGGAGCGCGAGATCATCCTGGTGGATGATGGCTCCACCGACGGCACGCGTGAGATTTTGCTGGCCTGGCAAAAAGACCCCCAGCCGGACATGAAGATCATCTTTCATGAAGTGAACGGCGGCAAGGGGGCGGCTTTGCGCACCGGTTTTGAGCACGCCACCGGCGACATTGTCGTGATCCAGGACGCCGACCTGGAGTACGATCCGCGCGATTACGTCAAATTGCTCGAGCCGATCCTAGAAGGGCGCACGCCGGTCGTCTACGGCAGTCGCTTTCTGGGCGGCCCACGCATGGCGATGAGCCTGAGCCACACGATCGGCAACAAGCTGCTTACACTGATCACCAACCTCTTCTATGGCACCTCGCTCTCCGACATGGAGACCTGTTACAAGTGCTTCCGTCGCGACGTCATCGCCGATATGCCGCTGCGCAGCCGACGCTTTGAGATCGAGCCGGAGCTGACCGCCAAAATCCTCAAGCGCGGGTACACCATCTTTGAGGTGCCCATCAGCTACAACGGCCGAGCCTTTCACGAAGGCAAGAAGATCACCTGGCGCGATGGCTTTGCCGCGCTGACGACGCTCGTGAAGTATCGCTTCGTCGACTGACCATGCTGGCCGCCGACACAGCGACGCCTTGTACAGGGCGCAGTGCCCGACAGAGCGGTCTTCTCTCCGTTCTGCTCAATTTTCGCCTTCTTCAAATCAGCATTGTACTGGCAGGCTTCGGGCTACGTCTGGGACTGCTGGATGGCTTCGCCTTGCATCCGGATGAAGCCATCTACGCCTACTGGGCGCTCCATGGGCTGCGCATCGACCCTCTCTTTTTGCAGGTTTGGCCGGATAAACCGCCCCTTTTTCTCTGGCTGCTCGGCGGCTTTTTCAAGCTCTTCGATGCAAGCGCCGCTGCGGCCCGCATTCCCAATATTTTGTTCAGCACGCTTTCGATCGTCCTGGTCGGCGCGCTGGCGCAGCGCTGGTGGGGGAGGCGCAGCGCTCTGATCGCCGCCGCCGCCATGGCGCTCAATCCCTTCGCCATCAGCTTTGCACCCACCGTCTTCACCGACCCGTTGATGGTGATGGCCTGGCTGCTGGCGCTCTGTACTGCAGCACAGGGACGCTCTCTGTGGGTCGGTTTTTGGTGCGGCATCGCCATCATGACCAAACAGCAGGGTGTGCTGTTGACGCCGGCGGCGTTGCTCCTGCTTTGGGAGACGAAGCGCAGAGACGATTGCGTCGGTCTTTCCCGGCAGGCAAGCTTCCGATGCACCGCTGCCGAGACGTTGCGCTGGCTGGTCGGCCTGTTGTCGGTCGTCGCCCCCATTCTTTACTGGGACAGCCTGCGCTGGGCAGTGGCTCCTTCGCCGTGGGACCTGGGCGCGCGCAATGCTGCGGGCTTCGGCCTGGCCGCACCGGAGACATGGCTCCCCAGGCTGCTGGCATGGGCGGAGCTGCTGCGCTATCTATTTGGATCTGGATCGGCGTGGGTCGTGGGTGCATCCATTCTGTCGTTCTCGGCGCTCGCCCTGTTTCAGCATCGTGCGGCCCTTCGTTGGCTGCCGGCTGCACTCTTGACGATCTGGAGCGTCGGATTTTTGGCATTGCATCTGGTCTCTACCGTGCAGGTGTGGGATCGTTACCTGCTGCCGTTGGCGCCGATCGTTGCGCTGCTGACCGGCTTTGGCGCCGGGGGATTGCTTGAGAGGTGGGAGGTCTATGCAAAGGTGCAGGCGCTGCGCAGAGGTGCAGAAATGCGGCAGGGATGGCAAGCGCGCGCGGCCTTGCTTTTGGTTACCGTTTGGCTGTTGGCCGGCGTTGCGCCGGCGCTGCAGGCGGCGCAAGGGCGCCTGCCGATCGGCGGCGATCGAGGCGGCTACACCGGCGTCGAGCAAGTGGCGGCGTGGTTGGAGGCGCAAGCTCAGAACGCCCGGCCCGTCGTTTATCATCGCTCATTGGGTTGGCATATGCAGTTTCTGTTATTTGCGCCTCTTCGGGAAGGACGCATCGAACTGCGCTGGGTTCCAAGCGCAACGCAACTGGCCGACAACGCCGCCAAGACGCCGCACCGCCCGCTATACTGGGTGGAGGCAGAGTGGTTGCCGGAGCGCAGCCTGACCATGCACCTGGCCACGCGCAAGCTGGCGCTCCGAGAGCGTCTGCGCGTGGGCCGTTTTACGGTGTATGAAATTCGGCGCCGAGAAGCAGGCGATGCCGCATGGCGTCTGTGTCGCATGGCAAGACCTCTTGGATGGACGACGATTTTCTCCTCGGAGGCGTCGGTGGAGAGGAATCGATGATGAGACAGGCGCGCCCCGCTTTTTTTGCGTTTCTCGCCCGCCATGCGCCGCCTGCTGCGCTTCTGGCCGGCTTTGTGTTGCTCCTCTATGGCAGGTTGCTCTTCACCAATCGCGTGCTGGCCGGCGGCGATATTCAACTGTATTTTTACGCCTACTGGGACTATGTCGGCGCAACGCTGCGCGAGGGTAGGATTCCATTTTGGAATCCCTATCTCTTCCTCGGCGCGCCGTTGCTGGCGAATCCTCAGGCCGCCGTGCTCTATCCGTTGCACTGGCCCCTGTTTGCCGCAGGCAGGGACGCGTTTCCGGTCACCAAACAGCTTTACTGGAGCGCCGCCTTGCACACCTGGTTGCTGGGGCTTGGGGCCTATGCGCTGATGCGCTTCTGGGGTTATGCGACCGCCCCGGCGCTGGTGAGCGGGCTGACGCTGGCCGGCAGCGGCTTTGTCGGCGGGCTGATCGGCCACATCAACCAGTTGAACGCCTCCACCTGGCTCCCGTGGGCCGCGCTCTGTCTTGCCTGGGCGCGGTCTCACGCGTCTGGAGCGATCAACTGGCGCGTCAGCCTGCGCGCCGCCGCCGCTTTTGGAAGCCTGACTGCGCTGATGCTGCTGGCCGGACACACGCAGAGCGTCTTCATCAGCCTCTTTGCGCTCGGCGTATGGACTCTGTGGCCGCACGGGATCGAACATCGAGGCGCAGAAGCACCCAGCGTCTTCCCGATGCCCGTATTCAAACAACTCTCGGCCTTGCGCCTTTATTTTTGCTCCGTCGCTCCTCTGCTCTTGGTCTACTTTCTAGGTCTCCTGCTTGCAGTTCTGCTGGCGGCGCCGCAACTCTTGCCCACACTGGAGTTGAGCCGTCTGGGGCTGCGCAGCGGCGGACTCACCTACGCCGAGGCAACCAGCTTCAGCCTTCAGCCGTTGGCGCTGGGCTGGACGCTCCTGCCCTCCTACGGGTTGGTCGATCTGGGCGCAGCATTCGATTCACCCGGATACACCGAGTTCGTGGCCTACGTCGGTCTGCTCGGGCTGGCGTTGGCGCTCCTGGCCGTGTGGAAGGGGAACGGCCCGGCGCGTACCTTTGGGCTCTTCTTGGCAGGGCTTGGACTTTTTCTGGCGCTGGGTCGATGGAACCCTGTGTACTTTCTGCTCTATCACGGGGTTCCTGGCTTCAATCTCTTTCGGGCGCCGGCGCGCTGGATGATGGTGTACACCTTCGGCGCAGCGATGCTGGCGGGCGTGGGTTTCGCCGTCCTGATGCAACGACGGCCGAAGCCGGCGACGTTCCTGATCGGATTGATGGCGCTCGAGCTGCTGCTGGCCGCGCGCAGTTTGCCACACACTCACCCAACCGCGCCGCAGGCCGTCTATGAGGTGCGCACTGCGCCGGCGCACCTGCTCACCGATCCGACGCGCCTTTCCTCCCATCCTGCAGCGGCGCCTCGCTTCTTGGGCATGAGCACGATCACCTATGATCCCGGCGACATGGTGGACTATCGTCGCGCGTTTCTGGAAAGCGACCCGCCCCAGCTCGACGCGCGCGGCTTTCATGAGCTGGTGATTGCGCAAAAAGTGCAAGAACTGCTCGCACCCAACTTGCCGCTCTTCTGGCGTATTCCGGCGGTGGACGGTTTCGACGGCGGTGTGTTGCCGCTGCAGCGTTATATCCGTTTCGCCGAGCTGCTCGTTCCGCCGGAGCGCCTTGTGCCCGATGGCCGCCTGCGCGAGCAGATCGAGACGATGCCGGACAGCCATCTGCTCGCCATGCTCAACGTCGCCTACGTCATCACCGACAAGGTGCGTGATCTCTGGTTCGAGGACGTTTTCTATGACCGTCAGATCGGCGCCGACTTGCAGAAGGTGGAGGGAGCGCTGACGATCGAGGCGCCGCTGGCCTTCGAGGCGACGCACGTCGATCTGATCGGCTATGTCAAAGGCGACGCAGCGGCGTTGTCCGGCGCACTGCACACGGTCGCCCGGCTCGACGTCGTCGCTCGAGACGGCAGCGTGCAGCGCATCGCCCTCACTGCCGGTGACGTTGCGGGCGCTCACTTCGCCGACGCTGCGCTAAACAGCCCACCGGCGACGCGCAGCGGGGCAGTCGTCGCCTATCGAGACGTCGAAGGTGAACGGCAGGAATACCGGGCGCGGCTGCCACTGGCCGCGCCGACCGAGGTGGCGGCGCTGCGCATTGAGGCAATCCCTGCTCCGGCCAGTCTCGTCGTACAAGCAGCGACGCTCTACGACGCCCGCACACGTATGTTCACGCCGCTGCTGCCGAGCGATCGCGGTCGCTTCCGGTTGGAGCACAGCGGAGACGTCAAGGTGTACCGCAATTTGGACACACTGCCGCGCGCCTATCTTGCCGGCGAGATGAGGACGGTCGACAATTTTGAAGATGCGCTCGCCGCCCTTCGCAGCGACGCCGGTCGCGTCACCGTAGTCGAGGGGTCGCTCGACGGCGCCCAACCCGCCGGCGCGCAGGATCGCGCCGAGATCATCGAATACGCTCCCGAACGCGTGCGCGTTCGCACGCAAAGCGCGCAACCGGCGCTGCTGGTGCTGAGCGATAGCTTCTATCCCGGCTGGTCGGCGACGGTGGACGGTCGGGCGACGTCGATCAAGGCGGTGAACGGCCTCTTCCGAGGGGTGGTTGCGCCGGCGGGGACGCACGAAATTGTTTTCACCTTTGAGCCGACCGGTTGGCGGCCGGGAGTAGGGTTGGCGATAGTCGGCGCCGCGCTGTTGGCGATGTTGTTGGGAGGATCGGCGCTCGCTCGCAGCAGCCATAGATAACCCCGGCCGTTTTGCAGCAGTCGGCGCTCGCTTGCCATCGGCGCGGGAGAATCGTCGTTCGGCGCAACGTTTAAGGCGCGCTATAATCCGGCCTGAGGGCCGGAGGAATCGAAAGGGCAATCGACATGAACGCATTTAACCGACTCGTCGCCACTCTGCTTTGGCTGACGCTGCTGCTGGCGATTTGGGCCGCCGCCGTTGCGCCGCTGACAGTCATTGCCTGGCTGCAGAACAGCCTGAGCGAGTTGGCGGCCTGGCTCACCGCCGTGCAAACGGAAAATCCGGTCTATTTCATCGTCGGGCAGGCGGCGGTCGGCGTCGGCGCCCTGCTGATCCTGGGCTCATTACTTTTCTTTGAAGTGGTGACGCTGCGCAGGCGCGGGGTGCGCATCCGCACGCCCGAAGGAGGAATCGCCGAGTTGGACACCCTGAGCGTGGCGCGCAGGCTGCAGTGGAGCCTCGATGGCCTTGCCGACGTGATAGCCGTGGCGCCTTCAGTGCGGCCACGCGGCAACGCCGTGGATATTCGTTTAGAGATCGAGACGGCGCCCGACGTCGACATCCCGATGAAGACCGATGAAGTGGTCGAAGCCACGCGCGCGATCGTCGAGCAGGACATGGGGCTGCGTCTGGGCAAGCTGGACGTGCATATCCGCTGCGCACCGTTCGAAGCGGAGTAGCATGCAAATGGAAACAGGGGCTGCGAAAAATCACGCCGAGGCCACCGGGTTGCAGTCACAGGAAGCATTGCAGCCGGCGCTCGACATCGCCGTCGTCTCGGCAGAGCGCATCCTTACGGCAGGAAGCGAGAGTGGGCAGCTGCTCGTGCGCATGGGCGACGTCGCCTTGCCGTTGCCGAGCGCGCTGGAAAGTCTGCTCTTTGTCGCCGATGCGCCGGTTGAGGCGGAACAGCTTGCACGCGTCGTCAACGCGCCGGCCGAGGTCGTGGAGCGCCACTTGCGCGCGTTAGGAGAAATGTACCGTGCGCAGAATCGCGGCCTGCGCATCGCCGAACGCAATGGACGTTTTCAGATGGTGACTGCGCCCGAGGCAGGAGAATTGATCGAAGCATTTCTCAACCTGGATGCGACGACCCGTCTGAGCGCGCCTGCGCTGGAGACGCTGGCCATCATCGCCTACCGCCAGCCGGTGACGCGCGCCCAGATCGAAGCGGTGCGCGGAGTGGATTGTTCAGGCGTGCTACGCTCATTGCTGCAACGAGGGTTGATCGAAGAAATCGACCGCCTCGACGCCCCCGGGCGCCCTGTTCGCTACGGCGTGACCGACCTCTTTCTTCAGCATTTCGGTCTGACCAGTCTGCAAGAGCTTCCTCCGCTGGAGCCACAAGAAGCCGAACAGATCGACGCCGCCATCGGATCGGCGTAGAAGAGGGCCCGACGTTGGAGTTGGAGTCGGCGTCTCTTCTTTCTCTCTTGTCTCCAGGATTCGCCTTCCTCCTTCAAAGGCACCCAACAGATGTTCTCAATGAGGGAGTGTCTGCCAAATGGTTGGATGTCGGCTTCTTTGTTGATACAATGTCAAGCAAGTCGGTACGATCGGGGGCATACTCTTTGTCGGCAATCATTTTGTCGGCGGCCATAGAGAGTGCGTCAGGATCGCCGAATCGTTGTTCACAGCGAGTTCACAGTGAATCGTTTGCATCGGTCACTGTACGAATAGACCTTGAGAGGAAGGCAAGATGCGCGCCCATGATCGTCGGATTTGGTTGCTGTTAATAGCGCTTCTGTTCGGCATTTGGCTTGTTGCGCCGGCATCGCCGG
>JANWYX010000185.1 GCA_025055055.1 Caldilinea sp.
GACATGAATCGCTGGCTATGCTAGAATCGGCGTAGACGGCGACGTAGCCAAGTGGTAAGGCAGGGGTCTGCAAAACCCCGATCGCCGGTTCAAATCCGGCCGTCGCCTCTCCCTCTTGCTTAAAAATTCTCATTTGATCCACACGAGTTTTGATTTCCACGAGGCCGACGCAGATCAAGTCGCCTCCTCTTGAAAGAAGGCGATCGATCTGCCTTATTTCACGACAGTTGACTCCCTATGAACGCAAGGGCTGTTTTCTTCAGGTCCGAGGACGGATCGGCAAAGCGCCGGTGTGCGGAAGTGGGCGGCGCATTTGAGCCCGCTGCACGAGGTTCTTTTATGACGCTTGCCTAGGCGCCTATCATGGGTTCATCGCAGACTCACCCCAATGTCGGCGCCGCTGGGAACCTTCTTGCGCTTGCCGAAATCTTTTTCTGAGCTTTCCGGATGAATCACAACGTTGCGGCCGATGACCATCCCTTCCGGGATGATCGAATGCTCCCCCACCAGCGTAAGACCGGTGTTGAGCACGGAAGGCATGGCTTTGTTGGCCGTGTTGTCATCGCCGTCGCCGACGCGTGCACCCGCGCCGATGCGTACGCGCTTGTCGATGACACAGCGATCGATGATAGCGCCCGCTTCGACAACCGTGTCGGCCAACACCACGCTGTCTCGGATAACGGCGCCTTCGGCCACGCGCACACCGGGAGAAAGAATGCTGCGCTCGACGACGCCTTCCACCCAGCAGCCGTTGGAGATCAAGCTGCCGCCGACCTGCGCGTTGCCTCCAACTTTGACCGGCGCACGTTCTTCGCTGCGCGTGTGCACCACCCAGTCCGGATCGTAAAGATTGAGCGCAGGGTCTTCGGCCAACAGGCTCATATTCGCCTCCCAGTACGCCTGGACGTTGCCGACGTCGGCCCAGTAGCCCGGAAATGCATAGGCGCGCACGCACCACCCCTGTGCGATCATGGCGGGCAGCACGTCTCTGCCGAAGTCAAGATACTCCTCGTGCGCCTGAAGTGTCTCCACCAACAAATCTTTGCGAAAGACATAGATGCCCATAGAAGCAAGCGTTTCGCGCGAACGCTTGGGCTTTTCGCGAAAGTCGACGATGCGATCGTCAGGGCCAAGCGTAACGATGCCGAACCGATGCGTCTCATGAGGGTTGACCCGGCGCACGGCCACCGTTAGGTCGGCGTTGCTCTGAA
Organism: Caldilinea sp.; assembly: GCA_025055055.1. Classification (GTDB taxonomy): domain Bacteria; phylum Chloroflexota; class Anaerolineae; order Caldilineales; family Caldilineaceae; genus Caldilinea. The sequence goes on from JANWYX010000185.1 coordinate 1,212, forward strand.
TGTGCTCGCGCAGCATCGGTCGGTAGTCCATCAGATAGATGTGGTCGCCGGCCAAGATTAACACATGCTCTTCATTTTGTTGAACGACAAAATCGAGATTGCGGCGCACTGCGTCCGCCGTGCCCTTCTGCCAGTCGCCGTAGCGTCCGCCCCGGTAGGGTTGTAGAAGCCGCACCCCGCCTTGGGCGCGATCCAAATCCCACGGTTTGCCGATGCCGATGTGGTCGTTGAGACTGCGCGGCTTGTATTGGGTGAGGATGGCCACGTTGAAAATGCCGCTGTTGACGCAGTTGCTGAGCGGAAAATCGATGATGCGAAACTTGCCGCCGAAAGGCACCGCAGCTTCGGCGCGCACTTCGGTCAAAACGCTGAGCTCTTCGCTGGAGCCGCCGGCCATAATCATTGCAAAGGCATTTGCCATACGTTCACCTCGCTTGAAAACTGTGAAGAGCGAACGGCGCCGCCGTTGCGCCCCTTGCACAGAAATGGGTCTCAAAATACTAGATAGTCTTACCGTCCGGCACGATTCCGTCCGGGGGAAAGTCCGATTCGTCGCGCCTGCTGTTAATCAATACATTGCGGCCGATCTGGGCGCCATCCGGGATGTAAGCGCCTTTGCCGACGACGGTGATGCCTGCAAACAGGCGATCCGGCATCTGTTCGTTGGGCGTCTCTTTATTGCCCACGCCGACGATGGCGCCCGCCCCTACCACGACTTTTTTGTCGATCACGACGCAGTCCAACCGGGCGCCGGGGCCGACCCAAGTGTCATTCATGACGACGCTGTCCTGCACTACTGCGCCGGGACTGACATAGACGCCGGGGCTGAGCACGCTGTTGACCACCAGCCCGCGAACGATGCAGCCGTTGGAGACCATACTGTTGACGATTTTGGCCTGCGGGCCGATCTTCACCGGCGGTCGCTCTTCGGACTTGGTGAGGATCGGCCAGTTGTCGGTGTACAGATCGAGCGCAGGCGAAGGCCCCAACAGCGCCATGCTGGTCGACCAGTAGGCGTCGATCGTGCCGACGTCTACCCAGTATCCCTCGAAGCGATAAGCGTAGACGCGGTCGCCCGCAGCAATCATGGCCGGAATAACGTCCTTGCCGAAGTCGTTGCGCGGCTTCTCAGGTCGCCCTTCGCTAAGACGGCGTTCGAGCGTATTGGCGTTGAAGACGTAAATGCCCATCGAGGCCAGATTGCCTTTGTCGCGTTCCTTGGGTTTTTCGTAGAACTCGACGATGCGCTGCTCTTCGTTGACCACCATAATGCCGAAGCGGTGCGTCTCTTCGAGCGGCACAGGCATGACGGCGATGGTCAGATCTGCGCCTTTTTCGAGGTGATAGTCGATCAGCGGCCGATAGTCCATCTTGTAGATGTGGTCACCCGAAAGAATCAGCACGTTGTCGGCGCGGTGCTCATGGATAAAGTTGAGGTTTTGGTAGATGGCGTCCGCCGTGCCTGCATACCAATATTGCCCCTGACGCGCTTGATACGGCTGCAACAGACGCACGCCGCCGCGACTGCGATCCAGGTCCCACGGTTTGCCGATGCCGATGTGATCGTGAAGGCTGTGAGGGCGATACTGCGTCAGCACGCCCACCGTGTAGATGCCGCTGTTGACGCAGTTGCTGAGCGTGAAGTCGATGATGCGGAACTTACCGGCAAAAGGCACGGCCGGTTTGGCGCGTTCTTCCGAGAGCACCGTGAGCCGCGTGCCCTCGCCTCCGGCCAGAATCATGGCGATTGTTCTCATGGCCTTCCTTCCTGTTGAGATGTGCGTCTGGAAGTTTATGTTTGCTATTGTAGAAGAAAGCATGCAATTCGACAACCTCATAATTCAGCGAACCCCGACATCAGGCTGCCGACGCCGCACAAATGCACCTTGCGCGTCGCCGTTACAGCCAATCGCTCGGAGCGCCGGACTGCGCTGCTTGCTTTCCCGGCGCACCGGTGATACGCTGGCGCCCATGACGCAACAGGACCGCACACGTTGGAATGAACGCTATCAGAGCGGCGATGCGCCTATCGAGACCAAGCCCAACCGATGGCTGGCGGCGCATGTACAGATCATCGACGCCGTGGCCACGGCGCGCCGTCGCAGCGGGGAAACGTCCGTTGCGCTCGACCTGGCCTGCGGCGCCGGTGGAACCGTCCTCTGGTTTGCACAACGCGGCTGGCGCGCCGTCGGCGTCGATGTGAGCGACGCCGCGCTGGCGGTGGCGCAGGAGGCCGCCAAACGCCTGGGCGTTGCCGAACGCGTGGCGTTCATCCACGCCGATCTGGATGTGTGGCGCCCGCCGGCGAATTCTTTCGACTGCGTCACCTGCTTTTATTTTCTGGATCGTCGGCTATGGCCGTGGCTGCGCGCGGCCATCCGTCCAGGAGGACTGCTGGTCATGCAGACCTTTCATCGGGGTGCGCTCAAAATTCGTCCGAATGCCAACCCCGACTATTTGCTGGAAAAAGGTGAGCTGGCCCAACTCGTCAGTAGCTGGGGCTGGAGACTGCTCGCCACGGCGGACAACGAGGCCGCCCAAACCACGGAAGCCATCCTGGCGCAGCGGCCTGAATCCATAGAATCATGAATGAATCAAGAAAAACCCAGCCGTGTTGCGTGTTTTGGCACGAAACACACAACACGAAACACGCAACACGAAACACGCAACACATTCAAAAACTCACAAAGAAGAAAGAACAACTATGAAACAAGACCTCGATCGACTGATGGAAGAACGCAATCTCGATGCTTTTCTGGTGCTCGGCGACTCTGCCGGAAATCCGGTCATGAATTATCTGACGCGCGGTGCGCATCTGGAACGCGCACTGATCGTCAAACGACGCAACGGCCCGCTCACGCTGATTCACGGCGGTATGGAGCGCGACACGGCGGCGCAGACAGGGCTGCGGCTGATCGATCGCGATGCCGTCTATAATCCGATGCGCTATTTGCAGGAGCACGACGGCGATGAGTTGGCGGCGCAGGTCGCCTATTTTACGGACGTGATTCACGATGAAGGACTGCAAGGACGCTTAGGCGTCTACGGCATGTTCGACGCCGGTGCTGCCATGACCCTGCTGAACGCTCTGCAGGCCCAAGTGCGTGACGTCGAGCTTGTGGGCGAATTCGGTCGCTCTTTGTTCAGCCTGGCGCGCGAGACGAAAGACGCCGATGAAATCGCAGAGATGGCGGAGGCGGGACGACTCACCAGCTTGATTGTTGGCGATGTTCAGGAATTTATTCGCAGCCACGCTGTGCGCGGAGAGGTCGTGGTCAAGTCCGACGGCGAGCCGCTCACTGTCGGCGACGTGAAGGCGTTTCTGCGCGTGCGCGCCCTTCATTATGGCCTCTTTGAACAGGGCGACACGATCTTCGCTCAAGGAAGAGAAGCGGGCGTGCCGCACAACCGCGGGACAGAGTCAACGGCGCTGCGGCTTGGTCAGTCGATCATCTTCGACATCTTTCCTCGCACGCGCAGCGGTTATTATCACGATATGACGCGCACCTGGTGTCTCGGCTACGCCACCGATGAGGTCTACGCTGCCTACGAACAAGTCAAAGAAATTTTCGACCGAGCGATGGCAGCGGTGAAGATCGGCCTGCCCTGCCGAGAATTACAGGCGATGACGCTCGATTATTTCGAAGCGAAGGGCCATCCAACGGCGCGCACGCACCCCGGCGGCCATGACGGCTATGTGCACAGTTTGGGGCATGGTGTCGGCCTGGACATCCACGAAGAGCCGCGGCTCAGCGTCGCCCCAGGAAACAACACGCTGTTGGCGGCGGGGCATGTGGTGAGCGTCGAGCCGGGACTTTACTACCCGGAGCGTGGTTTCGGGGTACGCATCGAGGACACCATCGCCCTACAACCCGACGGCGGTGTGCTCAACCTGACGCATTTCCCCTACGATCTGGTGGTGCCGATGGGGTGAAAGTTCACAGCAACGCAGACGTGACCGATTCTTTCCCGGAAGATACGAGCTTTTCACAAAGTGATGGGTAAAACCGTAAGCGCTGCTCGGAACAACGCTTCCTTGAGCATCCATAAACCTTGGAGTGTCGAAGAGGCGCGACTTTCCAGCCGCGCCTCTTGTGGGAATTGTCGGATGATTTTGTGACAGTCTATCGAGCCTCCGGGGAGATGCACACCCCCTATTCGTTGATCTGCGCAAAATTGGCGTTGATCCAGCCGCCTCCTTCGCCGAAATCGATCTTCACCCAAGCGCCGTCGGCGGAGCGTTCGAGCAGCGTGTAGGTTTCTCCGTCGTTGACCAGGCCAATGATGCTCCCCGTTGCGCTCGGTTGAGAGCGCACGATGACGCGCGAACCTCCGCTGACGATGGTCACCGTTGCGCCGGCAGCCGCCTCTTCGGTGGGTTCCGGTGTGGTTGCGGGCGTTGGCTCTTCCTCCGCTTCTACGGTGGGAGCCGGCGTCGCCTCTTCGGCGGGTTCCGGCGTGGCTGCGGGCGTTGGCTCTTCCTCCGCTTCTGCGGTGGGAGTGGGCGCAGCCTCTTCGGTAGGAGCTTCCTCCTCGGCAGTGCGCGCAGGCTGGGCGATCGGCGAGCCCTCAAACGGCGCCGCGCCGTAAGGTAGCTCTTCGGCGCCGGTGACCACTGCAATTGCGGTTTCGAGAAGCGGATCGCCTTCAGTGAGGAGCGTTTCCTCCGTCACCGGCACGCGCACTGTAGGCGGCACGCCTACGCCTTCGATGATGAGATTGCCTTCCATGTCGACCGGCCGGCCGATCGAGATTTGTAGGTACTCGAACTCCGGCATCAGGAAGAGATTCTGCGAGCCGCCCAGCCCGGCGGTGGGATAGTGGGCCACGACGTTGGCGCGATCCTGTTGCGTCATAGCGTAGGTGAAAAATTCACAGGCGCTGCCGCAGTTCGGCCCGGTGATCACCGCCACCCGACCTCGATAGCGCAGACTTTCATCGGGCAGGTAGAAGCGGTCGATCTGATCTGGGTCGAAGTAAAAGTCGCCCAGGCTTTCGTCGTAATAGCCGGTCTGGCCTAACTCTAGCGGCTCGTCAAAGAAGTAAGCCGCCATCTGGTCGGCCAAAAAGCCGCTGCCCCCGCCATTTTGCCGCATGTCGATGATGAGGCCAGGCGCCTGGAAGCGGTTGAACGTCTGCATCATGCGCTCCCACAGTTGCACGGTAAGCAGCTCGTTGTCGGAGAAGCTGTAGATCTTGACGTACCCCAGCCCGTTGTCGAGCAGGCGGAACTCGACGGGCAGCTCGGCGCCGGTGCGGCCGACGTTGAATGAAGAAATGCGGAAGCTCTCGCTTTCGGCCTCGCCGACGAGCACTGCGGTTTGCACTTCCTCATCGCCGGGGTTCTTGAAAGTGATTTCCACCTCTTCGCCGATGCGCACGCGCGTAGCATAGCGAAGTTGCTGCAGACGACGCACGTGATCGGTAGAAAACGGCGAAGAGAAAGGCACGATCGAATCGACGTAATCGTCGATCGGCTGCCCATTCCAGGTGAGAATCTCGGCGCCACGCCGGATGCCGGCGCGATCGGCCGGGCTATCGGGCGTGACGAAGTTGACGATCGTGCGGCCGTCGTCAAGGTCCCGAATGGCGATGCCGACGCCGCCGCGCGTCGCCTCAATGAAATCTTGCTGGATAAACGGGCCGCTCAGGTGACCGTCCGGGATCGACCAGATAAAATCGCGCAGGGCGCGGCGGTAGGCCAGCGCGTCATTGTTGGCCTCGGCTTCCTCGAAGCGGGGGCGAAATTCGGCGGCTTTGGCATCCCAGTCGATGCCCTTCAGCTCGGTGAAAGCGTACTTGCGGCGGAAGAGATCGATCATGGCGTCGAAGGCTTCGGTGTAGCTCAGGTCGGAGAAGTCGTCGAGCGTCAGGCTCTCCGGCTCGATCAACACCATCTCCGGGTAGCGCGAGCGGTCGAAGGTGAAGGGGTCGGTGTCCAGATCGACGATGGTGTACCCGGCCGGCAGCCGCACGATCGGGTCGTCTGCGGTGAAGAGCTTGCCGTCCTCGCCGAAGCCGCTGGGGAAGCCCTGTTGATCATCCGGCGCCCACACGATCAACTTGCCGCCGATGATTTCGCCCTTGCCACTAGGATCGGTGGCCGCGCGCGTGGTGGCGAACGCCGTCGACCAGCCTCCTCCGCTTTGGTCGCGCTGCTCCAGGAAGGGATCGCCGAAGATGTTGGTCCAGTAGGCGATGGCAAAGACCATGACGCCCGTATCTTCGCGCCCGTTGTTGTCGACATCGCGCAACGTGCCCTGAGGCTCGATCGGCAGCGAGAGCGTCCACTCAAAGGGCGGATCGAAAAAGTCGCCCAGGATTTGTCCTAAGACCTGTGATTCCTTGGGAAAGATAAAGCCTTTGTTGCGATCGACAAAGCCCGCCTGATCTTCGAGCACGATCAGCGGCTGTGCGACGCCGAGGGCGACCAACGGATTGCTATAGTCCATCGTCCCGCGCACGATGGACGGGCCGCCCTCGTCGTTGACGATTTCTGCCAACGGAAGTGCTTCGTCCTGCGCCTGCAACAGGACGACCGGCGTCAACACGAACGCCAGCAACAACAGCGCTGTCAGCAACGATCGGGTGCGATTCATACCTGCCTCCCTCCTGATGTAGAATGAAAATGGTCGCCGGAATCTAGCCGTGAGCGTTCATATTCGATGACGTCGTCGAGGATTTGGGCGAGTGTGTACTTGGGCGCCCAACCGATAGCGTTGCGAATTTTGGTTGTGTCGGGAACGCGACGCTGCATATCTTCAAATCCAGGAGCATACGCCTCACTGTACGGAATGTACTGAATCGGTGAGCGGCTGTCTGTGCGTTCAATCACGGTTTGGGCAAGCTCGTTGATCGTCACCTCGTGGCTGCTGCCGATGTTGTAAATTTCTCCCGCCGTGATGTCCGGTCGGTCGAGTAGGTCGACGATGGCGCGCACCGTGTCGCGCACATGACAAAAGCAGCGAGACTGCGTTCCATCTCCGTAGACTGTCAACGGCTCATTGCGCAATGCAGCCTGCACAAAGCGCGGCACCACCATGCCGTAGCGACCGGTCTGTCCCGGCCCCACCGTGTTAAAAAAACGCGCAATGGTGACCGGCAGGCCAAATTCCCGATAAGCCGCCAGCCCCAAAAATTCGTCGAGCAGCTTGCTGGCGGCGTAGCTCCAACGGCTGCGGCTCGAGGCGCCGAGCAACAGGTCATCTTCTTCGGAAAAGGGTGCCTTGACACCTTTGCCGTAGACTTCGCTGGTGCTGGCCAACAGCGTCCGACAGCGATACCGTCGCGCCGCCGCCAGCACGGCGTGGGTGCCGAGCACGTTGGTCTCGATTGTCTCCGTCGGTCGCTCCACCACCAGTTGCACGCCGACCGCCGCCGCCAAGTGCACGATGGCGTCCGCCTCGCTGGCCAGCCGATCGAGCACAAGCGCATTGCGCAGGTCATCGATGGCAAAGGAGTAGAGCGGATGATGCGCAAAGACGCGGATATTCTCAAAGCTGCCCGTGCTGAGGTTGTCGAGCACCGACACCCGATCCCCGCGTTCCAACAACGCCCGCACCAAATGCGAGCCGATGAAACCGGCGCCGCCCGTGATCAAGACTTGCATACAACGAGTCCAGTTGAAGCATCAAAATAGAAATTGCGCAATGATTTCCGCCCTCCGGCAAATTTGATGAAATTTAACGGATTCATCCGATGATCCCACAATCGCGGCTCAGGGCTGCGCTTGCTTGCATTCCCCGAGATCAAGCATTCCCCGAGATCAAGATGTCGTGGCAGACTGCCGAGAATGCATGGCGAGAACCGTTTCTCCGATGATTGCCCAATTCCTCGGCTCAAACCCATAAAGTTCCCCGGCAGGGGGAAAAGGGATTGAAGTTGCACATGCATCGACCTGTACCGTGCAACGCTTAAGCCGCTGCAGTCTATTATCCTACGATCCTGAGCGATCCACCAATCGCTCTTTGACGCCTACTTTTGGTGCGGGCTACAATGTTTGGGTTATGACGAGCGAGTGGATTTTCGACCTATTTCTCGATTTGACCGAGGACGGCTATCGAGCGACGGTGCGCAGCTCGCCCGCAGGCGCAGCAACGATCGCTTTTGAGCCGCCCTTTCAACGCCGCGATCAATACGCCGTCGTTCAGCGCTTGCTTGCAGATCCCGGCGAGGATGAAACGCAGCGAACCGCTCAGTTTGTGCTGGCGCGCGAGATCGGCGGCAAGCTCTTCCACGCCATCTTCGTCGGCCCCATCCGGGAACTATGGCAGGAAAGCTGGCGACTCGCCTACACAAACCGCGCCACCCTACGCGTACAGGTGAGCTTCGGCGACGCGCCCTTTCTGCGCGCCTTGCCGTGGGAATACCTCTACGACGAGACGCGCGATGAATTCTTGGCGCTTTCCGTGCACACGCCGCTGGTGCGCCGTCAGGCAGCCGCCCATACCCTGCGTCCGCTGGCGGTGGAGCCGCCTTTGCGCGTATTGGTGGTGATGGCCGGGCCGGAAGGCTATCCACCCCTCGCCGTCGGCCGCGATTGGCGCGCGCTACTTGACGCCGTCGATTATCTCGCCGCCGATGGCCGTATGGTTTTCGAGCGCTTGCCTAAGCCAACGCTGCTCGATCTGCAGCGCCGTCTGCGCCAACGCACCTATCATATCTTGCATTTTGTCGGCTTTGCCGTGCACGATCTCCAGACCCAGAGCGGTGTCGTGGTGTTTGAGGATGAGATGGGGCGCGGTCGCGCCGTCAGTGGCGAACACCTGGGCAAGCTGCTGAGCGACCACTTTTCCCTCCGCCTGGCGATGCTCGAAGTTCGCAACGCCGTGCGCGCGGGGGGGATTGATCCAGGCGCCGAGGTAAGCGAACAGGTGGTGCGCCGCGGCGTTCCGGCCGCCATCTATCGGCCGTCCAAGCTGCGCACCCGCCCTTCCTTGGCCTTTTTTCATGAATTCTATCGCATGTTGGCGGCGTTCCACCCGGTTGACGTCGCCATGGCCGAGGCGCGCCGCGCCATTCAGTTGGAGGAGTCAGGCGCAGGTTGGGGATTGGCGCATCTGGTCAGCCGCATTCCGGACGGTCGCCTATTCGAGCGTTATGCGCCGCCCGCGCCGGCTCCCAAACCACGCCTGTACATGCGTTCCGTGCTGACCAAGCGATAATAAGAAGGGTGCAATTACAACAAACTACAATAAAACAACAACAAGATGGGCGACTCTTACCGAGCGTTGCAACAAGCTGCGCTACACTGTTTTTAGTTTGAGCCATTGAAAGAAAGGAACGGATCAAATAATGAGCAAGGCGGACATCGGGCTGATCGGATTGGCGGTGATGGGGCAAAATTTGGTGCTCAACATGGAGCGCAACGGCTACACCGTCGCCATTTATAATCGCACCACGCGCGTGACAGATGAATTCGTCGCAACCCATCCGGGCAAAAAGTTGGTGCCTGCGCACACGTTGGAGGAGTTTGTAGCCGCTCTGGAGCGACCGCGCAAAATCCTGATCATGGTGAAGGCGGGCGCCCCCGTCGACGCCGTGCTCGATAGTCTGGTTCCGCTGCTAGAGCCCGGCGATCTGGTGATGGATGGCGGCAACAGCCATTTTTTGGACACCGAACGCCGCGTCAAAACGCTGGAAGAAGCCGGTCTGCTCTTCATGGGGGTCGGCGTCAGCGGCGGCGAAGAAGGGGCACTGTGGGGGCCTAGCATTATGCCTGGCGGTTCGTTCGAGGGTTGGAAATTGGTGTCCGACATCCTTTCCGCCATCGCCGCTAAGGCGCCGGAGGACGGCAAACCCTGCGTCGCCTACATGGGGCCACGCAGCGCCGGCCACTACGTCAAGATGGTACACAACGGCATCGAATACGGCGACATGCAACTCATCGCCGAAGCGTACGACATCCTGCACCGCGGGCTGGGGTTAGAGGCGCAAGAGCTGGCCGAGATTTTCGAGGAATGGAACAAAGGCGAACTGGACAGCTATCTGATCGACATCACCGCTCAAATCTTTCGCAAGATCGATGAAATCACCGGAAAACCGTTGGTGGACTACGTGCTCGACGCCGCCGGGCAGAAAGGCACCGGCAAATGGACGAGCCAGGATTCCTTTGACATCGGAGCGCCGACGCCGACCATCAACAGCGCCGTGACCGAGCGCATCATCTCCAGCATGAAGGCGGAGCGCGTGGCCGCCTCCAAGGTGCTGTCCGGCCCGGAGGCCCGCTACAGCGGCGATCGTCAGGCGCTGATCGACGCCGTGCGTCAGGCGCTCTACGCCAGCAAGATCAGCGCCTACGCTCAGGGCATGGCGATGTTGCGCACCGCCAGCAGAGTGCGCGACTACGGGCTGAACCTCGGCGAAATCGCCGCAATCTGGCGCAACGGCTGCATTATTCGAGCGCGCTTCCTCAATCGGATCACCGAAGCGTTCAACCGCAACCCTGCGCTGACCAATCTAATGCTCGACGAGGAATTTGCGGCCGCAGTGCGGGAGCGCTTGCCGGCCTGGCGCCACGTCGTGCAGACCGCTGTGGCGCTCGGCGTGCCGACGCCGGCGTTCAGCGCCAGCCTGGCCTACTACGATAGCTATCGCAGCGAACGGCTGCCCGCCAACCTCATTCAGGCACAACGCGATTTCTTCGGCGCACACACCTACGAGCGCATCGATATGGAGGGCGTCTTTCATTCCGATTGGGCCAACGCATAATGAATCGCTGGACGATCGTCTTCGTTTTGTTGCTGGTTTTGGGGAGCGGCTGGGTTTGGTGGACCCGGCCGGACGCCCCTGCACCAGACAATCCGCCTTCTTCGGCGCCGCAGCCTGCCGTCGGGCGACCTGCGCCCGACTTTACGTTGCCTACGCTGGACGGCGGCGAATTCCGCCTGAGCAATTATCGAGGCACGCCGGTCGTGCTCAACTTTTGGGCCACTTGGTGCGGCCCCTGCCAACGCGAGCTGCCCGCCATTCAGCGCGCCGCCGAACATTATGACGGCCTTGTCGTCTTCGCCGCCATCGACCAGGCGGAGCCGATTGAACGCGTGCAGCGCTTTGTGGAAGAGGCGGGCTTGACCGTCATCGTGCCGCTGGACGGCGAGCAAATCGTCGGAGAGCGTTACGGAGTGCGCGGCCTGCCCACCACCTACTTTATCGATGAAGCCGGCGTGATCCGTTCAATCTGGATGGGCGAAATGAACAGCATCATTCTGGCCGAACAAATTGCAGGCCTCCTGCGATAAACATCTTACGCTGAGGAAGAGCAGCATCTGGGGATGGGCGTTGAAGCGATGAATTCAGAGGCCAAAAAGGAGGGCGTTCTGCCGCCTCCGGAAGAAAAAGCCCTCTATGTGAATCGCATGTTTGCGCGGATTGCGCCGACCTATGACCTGATGAACCGACTCATGACCTTTGGGCAGGATCAGCGTTGGCGTCGCGAGATGCTCGATTATTGCAACTTGCCGCCTCACGGCCTTTTGTTGGATGTCGGGACGGGCACAGGCGACATCGCCTACATGGCCATGCGGCGCCATCCGACCGTGCAGGCGATCGGCTCCGATTTCACCTACGAGATGATGGCGGCGGGCGTCGATAAGGTTCCAGGAGTGTGGTTGCCCTTCACCCAAGCGGACGCCTGCGCGCTGCCCTTTCCGGACAACACGTTCGACGCCGTGGTGAGTGGATTTCTCATCCGCAACGTCGTGGATCGCGTGGCGGCCTTCCGCGAGATGGCGCGCGTCACCAAGCCGGGCGGTCGCGTCGTCTGTCTGGAGACGACGCCGCCTTCCAACAGCCCGCTCGGTCCGCTCTTCCGCCTATACTTCTTTCAGATAGTACCCCTGATCGGCTCCATCGTGGCGCGAGATCGTCAGGCGTATGCCTACCTGCCCCACAGCACGGTAGAGTTTCCACCGCCCGCCGAGCTGGCGCGTATAATGGAAAGAGCCGGTCTCCAGTACGTCTTCTTTGTGGAGCGCATGATGCGCTCCGTGGCCATTCACGTCGGCACGAAGCTGCCTTCGCCGGCTCGATAGCGGTTGGCGAACTTTTACATGGCTTTCAGCGTTGAGAACAGCAGAATCATGGAAACATTCAATCTGCATGGAGAACGGGCGGCGCTCCGTGGCAATCCAAGTTTTGTCTGGAGAGAAGGGCAAGATCGTCGCCTGAAGATGATCGTAACCTGGGGGCTGGCAGGCCGGAAGCGCGTCGAGCATATCCTAGTGGATGGCTGTGGCGTCGGCATGTATGTGCGCGCGTTGGCGCCGTACGCAGAGCGCGTCAGCGGCGTCGACATCGAAGCCGACTACCTGCGCGTTGCACAAC
>JANWYX010000381.1 GCA_025055055.1 Caldilinea sp.
AAACCACGCTTCATGGCGATAAATCCCTTGGCAAAGCTTGCGTTGGGCGGATGATTGAACTTCGGGGCATCAACACGCCGCCGAATTGACGATTGTTCATCCATTACTATACCAGAACCTTTGGAAAGAGCCGACAATTCAGACCGCTCGCTCTCTGCCTAGATAGGAAACATGCACGTCCAAACTGCCGTCTATGTGTTCCCCAACACGCTGCTCACCGCGCATCAAATTGCCATCGCAGGCTCATCGGAAACCTCCGGAGAAGAAACGCTTGACCTTGGGGCTGTTGGATCCCGCTGCTCGATTTCCGCGTACACCTTGTCGCGTTGCGACTTTCTGAGCAGGGGATAAAAACACATCACTCCCACGGCAACGAAGCCAAAGAGCGCAGGCAGGGCAAAGTACACAATGCCCAATCCGCTGAACAGCGAGGTCGGAATGTTGGTGGCCGTTTCGTACAGCCTGGCGTCATATCCCACTGCGGCCAAGACAAGCCCTACCAGTGCAGAGCCAAGAGCCGCTTGGAGCTTGGCAATAAAACCGGCCATGGCGTTCGTCGTTCCCTGCAGGCTCTTGCCGAGAATATAGCGGTTGTAATCCATGCACTCCATGTTGATGATCTGATTGGGGATAAACGCTGTGGAATTTCCCAGATAGAAAAGCGCAAGCAAAGGTAAGAAAATGGCCATGTTCGAAATCGGACCGCCGAGATTGAGCAGCCAGAGAACGGCCAGAACCACGCTGGCTGTGCCATAGGCGAGCATCACGCAGATTCCAGGCGTAAAGCGTTTCAGAAGCAACTTTGACAAGAAGGCGCTGGCGATGATGCTAAAGATCGAAACAATTCCCAACATCGCAGTGTTCCTGCCGAGGTTCTCCACTCCAAAGGCATACTTGATGTAATAAACACTGGCGACTTGGGTGAGGTTGAAGAGAAACCCGCCAAACAAGAGCACCAGCAACGAGATAAAGAGAGGCCGGTTCTGCTTGAACATGGCAAGGAAGTCTTTAGAGGTCACAGTTTCCTCATCAACGCTATGGCTTCCCTCTTTCACAAGCGCGACGCCTATCATGGAGAGGAGTGTAACGGGAGCGACGAACAGTATGACGGCTAGCCCAATGTTCGGTGTGACGCCATCTGGCCCCAAGGCAATTGCGACGGGGAGGAAAAATGTAAGTGCTATGGCAAAAAGTAGACTCACAACTCTCGGCGCAATCAGCAATTTCGCCCGAACGTTCGCATCGCGCGTCAGAGTCTGAATCAGCGAGTTGAACGGTTGAAGCGTGAACACCGTGTCGAAGGCAAAATACAGGACAACGATGAGGATGACCTTCATTGTGTCGGAGATATCGGCGGGGATGTTGAATAAGGCAATGACCAGGACGGCGGAAATTGGGATTGACAAGAATATAAACGGTTTGTATCGCCCCCATCGAGTTCGTGGGCTGCGATCCATCACAAAGCCGAGAAGTGGATCGTTGATGGCGTCCCAGATGCGGCCGACAAGGAGCATCATTGCAGCAACCTGCGCAGCTCTTCCGGCGACGCCGGCGTACAGGCCGGAATAGTCGGTAATGTACAACATAAGCGTGCCTGCGATAAGACCGGTGGCAACCACCTGCGCCAATCCCATCACGGACACGCCAAACATCGTCTTGAAGTCTTCCGGGTATTGCTTCCTCTGCTTCGCCATGGGGAACCTCCTTTGTCATTCCTTTTGCGATTGATGAAGAAAATTGTTGAAGAAATTGTCTGTCTGTGAGTCACGGGACCAGCTCATCCACCCTTAGTATGCTCCCGTTGTATTTGACATAGCCATCGCTTTGAGGCCTGCCATCGGTATCGAGATCGAACAATAGCCTCGGCGGGTTCTCGAATGTTCCCCCTGAAAGCGCGATCCGCAGCTTCATCTCGCCTTCCTTTCGCCCACGCATCTTTACGTCCGCTTCATAACAGCAACCCGAAGCGAACGAAAAAGAAACTTTTTCAAAGCCGTCAAAGAATGTCTCACCGTCATCGGAGAAATGGTGATAGATCAGGCTTCGCTCTCCGGAAAAGACGCTGTTCTGTTCGCCAAAGCGCACCGTGATATAGCCGGCGTGTTTGCCGGCGATTTTCCCTTCATGAATGCTGTTGGACAGTGTCTGTGGATTGAGAACCGCCTTCAGTTCTTTAAGGGCATATGGAACATCATCCGGGGTGCGCCGCACCGGAACAACAGGCCCTGGTTCATAATCGTGTAGGATCACCTGCCGGATGCGGAGTCGTATGCCGTCGAGTTGCGCTTGGCTGCCGCGCACCATTTCCATCCACATGGCTTTCTTTCCATTTGGATGCCAAGACATAGGCGATACATACACCCATTCCTCGGTCGGATCATTCAACAGAACTCCTCGGTAGCCGGGTTCGCGCATCGAGCGTTCAATATGGATCAGCGCAGGGCCGATATTCCCCCGACGAAAGGCTCGCACGCCCGTCACTGCGTACATATAGAGAAACATTGTCAACCCTTGGGTGACCAGGTGAGCATAGGGTCGAGGCATCCAACCCAAAATGGCGGGATCGGTGTGTTTCGAACCGCGGGAGGTCATCACGAGACCAAGGCGCTCGTCCGGCGAGAAAATCGTTGTTTCATCGTAGCCTGGGGTACGCGTAATTTGAATGATTTCGTCTGAAAGCAAATCCTGAACCACAGAATCGGCGACATAGCCTTCTTTCGCACCCACTAACGAGATCGCCGTTCCTCCACGCACGAACTGTTTGACCTCTCCTCCTCGGATGGGCTGCGGAATGATATAACCTGGGTTGGCGTCATCTTTTTTGAACGATTCCAACGTGCTGATAACTTGGAGTTTGTCGATGACATAACCATCCTTTTCGCGCTGAAGCGCTCCCAAAAAATTGATTGCACCGATGCCGTCGCTGCGCAGCGTCGTCCAAGCCATGTGTTCGTTGTCCGGCGCAATGATGATCTCCGACCAATGTTTCCAGGTGCGGGGATCGTTGACCAGCGCTGCAGGGTATTTGACGGGAATTAGCTCTGCGTTGTTGCAGGTGTCAATATTGGGAGAGCATTCCAAGACGTAGTCTCCAAGGAGCACTCGCTTGTTATCGGCGAAAGGCATGGCCCGAATGCCGTTCGCCTTTTCATGCTGCGGAACTACGCCGGAAAAAATCACGCGAAAATCACTGCCATCATCGTTAAGAACGGCGAAGTTGTAATCATCCTTCGTGGAGGGATCGTCGTCTGTGCGATAGTGAAGTAAAACGCTCCCTGAATACGTGTATGTCGCCGACATCTCTTTAACAAAAGCCGGGACAGGGATTGTAGCAATTTCTATACGGCCAAATTCTTCTGTTTTCTGAATAGGCATAATTATCTCCTTCCTTAAAATGATGGAGTGTCAAAACAACGTTGCGGTCAACGCGTTGTCGATGCAATGTTGACGAGATTGGAAATGCTTTGTGGTTGGGCGCCTTTAGTAAAGCAGTTGTTGAGGATGTGCGTATATTAAAATTCTCAGATTTTTATCAAATTCACGAATAAAAAAGCCCGTGCATCGCACAGGCTTCTCTGCAACCTGATTTCCCTATCGCCAATCTAATCTAAAAATTTCTTGTCACTTTTTCAGATCTCTTCGGAACTGCTGCGGAGTTGCGCCTGTCACCTCCCGGAAGGTTGCGGTGAAATAGCTTTGTGAACTAAAGGAAAGCAACTCGCTGATCTCGGTCAGCGAGAGATCGGAAAAACGGAGCAGTAGTTTCGCTTCGGCGATTTTGGCTTCTTTGATGTAACTGACGAGAGAGCGTCCGGTTTCTTCTCTAAATTTTTTAGAAACATAATGCGGATTGTAGCCGACAAATGCGGCTATGTCGGCGACGCAGATGCTTTCTCGAACGTGCTCATGAATGAAGTTGCAGCAGTCATTCACCAGTTTTGAATAGCGATTCGTACGCTTGATGTTGCTCACCCGACTCGTAATTTCATATAACATTTCCCTATGCAAGCGCAGAATTGCAGGAAAATTATGCATCGTCTCGATCTGTTGAAGATAAAGGTCTCTCAGAGAATAGACAATTTGTGGATTGAGACCCCCTTCGATCGCTGCCGAGGTCGCCAACGCCACCCCAAAAATGAACATATTCTTCTGGCGTCGAATCGGGTCATTTTCACCACCCAACGTGACAAAGTTATATGATGTCGTCTTGAGCAGCCTTTTTAAGCCCTCGAGATTCCCTTCTCGAATACATTCTAGAAGATGTTGCTCGAAATTGTAGGCAATCTGAGAGATGTTCCCTCGTTCGATGTGGTCTTCTTGATAAGTATGGAGTTTATCCGCCAGCGCAACTTCGCTCTTGGCCAAACCAACGATCGTTAATGAAGAAATGTCTATTTCTTGACCGGAGAACAATGCGCAGATCATTCCAAATAATTTGGCGAACTCAACATAAGGGTAGATAGGAACTTGTTTTACTGCGGCCAAGAGTTCCGTTTTGTTCTGGGAAGAAAAATACGGGGATTGCACATAGTCGACAGCCAGAGCTTTAGAGAATTCAGAAGTGTATACAGGACCGAGCACAATCACTCTGGCCACCCGATCGCCATCAAGGACGGGCGCCCCGGCCCAGAGTTGGTTTATTTCACCGGAAATAATGTGCGGTTTTGCAGTTTGGCAACACAAATCGAGAAGGTGCCGTTTGCACGGCGCAATGGTGAATAAAATCTCATCGCCCTCAGGATCGGTACCGAATCGCTCGTTCACCTCTCCCTCACAATCGTAGACGACGAGCGCAATGCGATAGACTTTTGAAATCGTGTTTAACAATTCGCTCCCGTTAATGAGCGTGACCATCTTGACTTACATCATCTTAACTTAATCTTGATCTACTCAAGATGGGCTACAGGCTCGATGCCGTCTGCCATCACCCAGCCGACCAGGCCATCGGCGGCGCGCACGCGGTACCAGCGCACGCCGCCCAGCTCGACCGGATAGACGAGCACATCGCCCGGCGGCCCCATGATGATGAAGCGATCGCCGGCTTCATACTCGGCCAAGGTGACTGTCTCCGGCTCGGCAGCGGCGTAGAGGCGCAACTGTCCACGCGCCTGCACCTCTGCGCCGACCTCGAAAACCTCTAGGCCGGCCAGCGTGTCCACCGAAGCAGCCGGCCCAGGTGCAGCGCCTGCAGGCGCTGCTGCAGCGACGGATTCCTCCTCTGCCCGAGAGGTCAAGGCAAGCACGCCACTCTCCACCGTGACAACAGGCGTCGGCGGCGCGCTGACGCCAACAGAAGGCTGCGAAGGCTGCATTATACATCCGCTCAAAAGGAGGAGCGCCGCCAGCGCCGAAGTCGACGCCCCCGCATGCAGTGGACGCTTCCACACCGCAAGAAAGTGGCGCCGCCGCAGCAACAAGTTTGCAAAAAAGCGCAATCGTTCGCTCTGGTGAGGACAGAGACGAAGAATCGGTTTACGATTGCCAGCTTGCATCTTCATTTTCCTATCGTTTTGCATCTTTGAGCAGAGCGCGCATCGCATCCAACGGCCGCGTGTTGATCACATCCGCCGCCGTCACCCAACCGCGTCGCGCCACGCCGACGCCGTATTCGGCCAGCGTCAGGTCGTGCACGCTGTGCGCATCGGTGTTGATGACGAGCTTGCAGCCCAACTCGATGGCGCGACGCGCGTAGACATCGTTGATGTCGAGCCGCACCGGGTTGGCGTTGATCTCCACAATCGTGCCGGTTTCCAGGCAGGCCTGCAGAATTCGTTCCATGTCGATCTCGCTGGGCGGCCGCTCACCGATAAGCCGACCGGTCGGATGGCCGAGAATGTCGACGTGTGGGTTGCGAATCGCCTTCAGACAGCGCGCGGTGATCGTCTCGCGATCCTGGCGTTGCGCGCTGTGGATGCTGGCTACGACGACATCCAGTTGCGCCAGCACCTCATCGGGCAGGCCGAGCGAGCCGTCCGCCAAGATTTCGACCTCGCTGCCCTGCAGCAAGCGAAAGTCGACACCCTCTTCTTCGCAGCGGCGATTGTAGGCGTCGATCTCGGCGCGCTGTCGGCGCAGCTTTTCGGCGTCCACTCCCTGCACAATGCCTAGCCCGACGCTGTGGTCGCTCACCAGCCAGTAGCGATACCCGCGCGCCCGCGCTGCGTCGGCCATCTCGGCCACGCCGGCTGCGCCGTCGCTCCAGGTGGTGTGGCCGTGTAGCTCGCCCTGGAGATCGGCGAGCGTAATGAGCGTTGGCAGGCTGTGCTGCCGCGCCGCCTGCACCTCGCCGCGGTTTTCGCGCAGCTCGGGCGGGATCCAGTCCAACCCAAGAAAGGCGTACAGCTCCGCCTCCTCCTCAAAAAAGCGCTGCTCGCCTGCGGGCGCTTCGCCTTCACCCGTAGCGGTGAGGCCGTATTCGTTGAGGCTCCACCCCTGTCTGAGTGCAAGCTCTCGCAGCGCTACGTTGTGCTCCTTGCTGCCGGTGAAGTATTGCAGCGCTGCGCCCCAGTGTTTGCGTTCGACCACGCGCAAGTCAACCTGCAGGCCATTGCCCAGCACCACGCTCGACTTGGTCTCGCCTGCGCCGACGACGTCCGCTACTTCGGGCAGGCTACAGAACGTTTCCATCACACGTGCAGGATCGTTGCTCACACAGAGAATGTCCACGTCGCCGCTCGTCTCTTTCCAGCGGCGCAGGCTGCCGGCCATCTCAATGCGTTCGAGCGCACCGGCGGGCAGACGCTCCTGCAGTTCGGCGATCAGGCGCAGCGCCAACGGCCGCGCCACTCCCAGCGGTACGCGCACGTCCGCGCCCTGTTCGGTGCGTTTGGCCAAGAGCTCGATGCCCTTGAGGATTTTCTCTTCGCTCTTCGCACCAAAGCCTTTGAGATTGCGCAGCTTCCCCGCCTCCGCCGCCGCGCGCAGCGCCTCCACGCTGTCGATGCCCAGTTCCTCCCACAATCGTCGGGCTTTCTTCGGCCCCATGTCCGGCACTTGCATCATGTCGACCACACCCTGCGGCACCTGGGCAAAGAGGGCGTCGAACTCTGGGTCGCCGCCGGTGGTGAGCAGGTTATGGAGAGCCTCTGCGATGCCCTTGCCGACGCCGGGGATACTGGTCAACTCGCCGGCGGCGTCGAGCGCGTGGATGTCCTGCGGCAGATTGCGGATGCTCTCCGCCGCGTTCTGAAAGGCAATAACACGAAAGCGGTTGGCGTCGAGAATCTGCAGCCGCGCGGCCACGCCCGCCAGGATCGCAGCCACGTCTCGGTTGGTGAGGCGAGGTTTGACGCTCATAGGTGAAGGGGATTGTAGCACAAGTGGAGGGTTTGGGCGAACGCAACGGCTCTCCTCGGTCGCCCCGTATCGCCGCATTCACAGGCGTTATTTTCAACTCCCATTGCGCAGAAGATGCTTGCTCTCTTTGTGCAGCCGGACGTTTCTAATCGCTCGCTTTTGTCCTCTGCCCCTCGCCTCCCTTCCCCCATCGGTTTAACGACCAAGCGCGCAGAATCTCACCCCAAAGACACAAAGAAGCAAGAGGGTCTAGCGTCTTTTCCTCTCTTTTGAGCGTCCTTTGTGTCTTTGCATCTTGGTGGTTGACCCTCTCGTTCTGATTCTCGCAGCGCTTTCGGCGAAACTGAAGGCAGTGCGAAGGGCGTTCTCGAGCTTTTCCTGGCGCCTCTGCGACTTTACGTTGTGTCCATTTTCAGGCATGATGTCTAACGCGCCGGCGACGATAAATATTACGCCGGGTCATGATCGGCTTACAAAGTGGTCTCGAGCTTTTCTTGGCGCTTTTGCGGCTTTGCGTTCAATCTATCTTCACTTCATTTCAGGAGCGTTTCATGACCACAGTGATCGACCTGCGCAGCGACACCGTGACAAAACCGACGCCCGCCATGCGCCGTGCCATGGCAGAGGCGGAAGTCGGCGACGACGTCTACGGCGAAGACCCGACGGTCAATCGCCTGGAGACGCTCGTCGCCGAGCGGCTCGGCAAGGAGGCGGCGCTCTTTGTGCCCAGCGGAACGATGGGCAACCTCATCTGCGTCCTCAGCCACTGCGGCCGCGGAGACGAAATGCTGCTGGGCGACCAGGCGCATATCTTTCACTACGAGCAAGGCGGCTCTGCGGCGGTGGGCGGCGTGCATCCGCGCATCCTCCCCAACTGCCCGGATGGAACCATTGACCTCCAACAGCTCGCCGGCGCCATCCGCGGCGACGATGAGCATTTTCCGGTGACGCGCTTGATCGCCCTCGAAAACACGCACAACCGCTGCGGCGGTCGCGTGCTACCACCGGAGTACATCGATGCCGTGGGTGCCTTGGCGCATGCACGCGGCCTCAAGCTGCACATCGATGGCGCCCGCCTATGGAACGCTGCCGTGGCGCTCGGCGAATCGCCGGCGCGGCTGGTCGCAGCGGCCGACAGTGTGAGCGTCTGCTTCAGCAAAGGGTTGGCAGCGCCGGTCGGCTCCGCTGTGGCCGGACCCAGGGAATTTATCCGTCGCGCGCGGCGCATGCGCAAACAAGTGGGCGGTGGAATGCGGCAGGCGGGCGTGCTGGCAGCCGCAGCGATTGTGGCGTTGGAGCAAATGGTGGACCGGCTGGCCGAGGATCACGCCCATGCGCGTCGGCTGGCGCATGGGCTGGCCAATATCGACGGCATTCGCATCGACCCTACGACAGTGGAGACAAACATCGTCTATTTCGATGTGGTCAAACCGGGGTGGGATGCACCAAAGCTATCTGCAGCCCTGGCAGCCGAAGGTGTGCGAATGAACGACACGGCGCCCTATCGCCTGCGCGCCGTCACCCACTATGAGATTTCCGCAGCGGACATCGAGCGGACGCTGACGATCGTCGATGCTGTTCTGCGCACATGACCCTCGCGCTACATCGACGTGCGATTGTGGAGAATTTCAATATATCGATCGGTGGGCGAGGAGTCCATCTCTTTGGATAAGGCGGACTCCTCACCCATTGTTTCATAGGTCTCGGTCAGCCGCGTCGGCCCCACCCCGGGCACTTCGATCATGCTTTGGGCGTCGCTTTGCGCCAGCTTCAACACGCCGTCGGCCATCGCTGCGCCGGCGGCTTCGCGCTGATGCACGGCGGCGCCGTCGAGAAAGTTCTTCAGCCCTGCGAAAACGCCGATGATGTCGTGGATCGGCTTTGCCAGCACGCCCGCAATGACGCCCGAGATCACGACGTCCCAGTTCGCCGGGATCGGACCGATGAAGCCCAAAGCCAGCGGCTGCAGGGCGGCGAAAAGATGGAGCGAAAAGAGGCCGGCGAAGCCGACGCCGAGGATGGCGCCGAGCAGCACGCTGGTACCACTCTTGAATTTGACGTAGCCGGAGGACTTGATGTCGGCGGCGTGCAGCCGGCCCGTGTTGAGCAGGATCCATTCTAGATAATTCCAGACAAGCTCCACCATGCGCTCGATCGCAAAGGCGACTGCCAAAAGCGCAAGGAGCAGCGGCCCCAACGCCGGCGACGCAGCCTCCGCTTGCCACAGAGGGGCCGCCTGCACTGTCAATGGGGCGAGGAGCGCGCTCAGGGCGCCCACGCCCCCAGAGGCGAGTCGCCTTGAACTGCGCCGGTGTTTCAATCTATACCCGAATACGGTTTGCTTCGCCATTCGCCCCCTCTCTTTCCATTTTCTCACAGCCCCTCGGCCAGCTCCACCAGGAGGCGCACGCCATATCCCGTCGCACCTTTAGGCGTCAACGCATCGCGCTCCGCCGTCGTCCAGGCCACACTGGCGATATCGAGATGCGCCCAGGGGTAGCCTTCGGTGAAATGTTCGATGAATTTGGCGCTGGTCGAAACGCCGCTGCTGCGACCGCCGCTGTTTTTCACTTCGGCCATGTCGCCTTTGATTGCCTCTTTGTACTCCTCCCACATCGGCATCGGCCAGAGGCGTTCGCCGCTGCGCTTCGAGGCCGCCATCAGCGCATCTTGCAGTGCGTCGTCGTTGCTGAAGAGGCCGGCGGCCTGCGGCCCTAGCGCCACGCCGATGGCGCCGGTCAGCGTTGCGAGGTCAACCACAGCCTTGGGCTGGTAGCGCGCCACGTATGCAAGCGCATCGGCCAAGATCAGTCGGCCTTCGGCGTCGGTGCTGAGAATTTCCGCCGTCTTGCCGGTCATGCCGGTGAGGATGTCGCCGGGGCGATAGGCGTTGCCATCGGGCATGTTTTCAACGCAGGGAGCGACGCCGATCACGCGGCGGGAAACGCCGAGCTGTGCAATCGCCTGCATAGCGCCGATCACCGCCGCTGCGCCGCTCATGTCATGTTTCATCTCCTCCATGCGCTCCGCCGGCTTGATGCTGATGCCGCCGGTGTCGAACGTGATGCCCTTTCCGACCAACACCAATGGCGCCTGCTCCTCGAGGCCCGCCGGCGCGTGCTCCAGGATCACGAGCTGCGCCTCGTTGGCGCTGCCGCGGCTGACGGCCAGCAGAATGTTCATTCCTAGCTCGCGCATGGCGTCCTCGCCCAGCACCGTGCATCTGAGACCAACCTGCTCGGCCATCGCCTGCGCGCGTTGCGCCATCGCCACAGGATTCAAAACGTTCGGCGGTTCATTAGATAGGTCGCGCGCCAAATTGACGCCGGCGGCAATGATCTCCCCGCGACGCAGCCCGCGCTCGATGGCCGGAATGCGCCCTGCATCGAACTCCACGACGGTGCATCGGAGCGGGCCTTCTTCCGGCGCTTCTCGTTTGTAGTTGGGAACGCGATAGTCGGCAAGCAACGCGCCCTCTGCCAATGCTTGAGCGGCGACCGCCGCCTCCAGCCCGCCTGCGCCCGCTCCATGCACAACGGTGGCGTAGTGCTTGACGCCTTTGAGCTTTGCAAGTGCCTTGTGCGCCGTCGCTGCGGCCGTCCGGGCCGCCAGCAAGTCGAACATGTACGCCGTGCCCAACCCCACGAGCAGCACG